>JAFGIT010000357.1 GCA_016929465.1 Candidatus Coatesiibacteriota bacterium
CCGAATATATAGATGGGCGGGGACAAGCCTCCGCCTCTACAGATCGGAAACTGCATTTATGGCACAGCCTCGGAAAGCCCACCCTACGCCGACGTCAATCCGCAATTGAAGTGGTGCCGGGTCACCGCAAACCAAAGCGGTGAGAGCTCCCCGCACTCCACGTTGCCCTTCGTGGCCCTTCTTGGACGAACCTCTGATCGATTAGCGGGCTGGAAAGCCCAGCCTACACTAGCCAAAGAGGGCGTATATGTCAGGCCAATAGACGAGTATCAGGATGCAGGCTATCCAGAGGAAGATGTCGATGATTAGTGGGGCGTCGTCGAGGAGTATCTGTGCTGGGCTGCCGCCCATCTCCTTCCGATAGACGAGGTATAGATACCTCAAGAGGCCATATAGCACGAAGGGGACCGTGATGTAGAGATACTTCGTGCCGAACTTCTGTGCGGTCTCCGGGGACATCGTGTAGAGCGTGTAAGCCAGGATGGTCGAGGCAGTCACGATGCTGATCATCTGGTCGAGCAGCTGCGGCGTGTATTCCTTCAGGATTATCCGATGCGATATCGCGTCTTCACCCAGCGAGACTAGCTCATGGCGCCGCTTGGCGATGGCCAGAAACAGCGAGAGGAATATGGTGCACGCTATAAGCCAGTTCGAGAATTCGACGTCCACGACGACCGCACCGGCAAGGGCACGTATCACAAAGCCGGCCGAAATGGTCATGATGTCCAGCATGACGATGTGCTTCAGTTTGTATGAGTAGAAGACCTGGATGACCAGATAGAGGGCTGAAACGAAGGCGAAAGCCGGCGATATATGATAGGCAGCCGCGAGGGCGATGAGTGCCAGGACTGAGATTGCGGGCATGGCGAAGGAGGGGGCGAGCTTGCCTGCAGCAATCGGGCGCAGCCGCTTCTTCGGGTGCATCTTGTCCTTTTCGATGTCCGTTATATCGTTCAGGACATAGACGAAGCCAGATAGAACGCAGAAGACAGCAAATCCAATGAGCGCTCTCAGGAAGGGTTCTGCATCGAAGAGGTGCCGCGAGAAGACTATGCCCCCAAAGAGCAGGACGTTCTTAGTCCATTGCTTGGGCCGCATCGAGTGCAATAGCAGAATTATCTTCGTCATGTCTCGTCCCTTCGCACCTCAGGCGGTTTTATTCCCTCAACTCAAGCGCCGTTCCGCGGAAAAATGGTCAGCAGGTCTTCAGCCCTCTTTATAGTGTAATCTGGATTCGTTTCGCAAGTCTCATCAATCCGGTAGTGCGCCTGCTGCCTCGAGAGAATGCCCATCATCCCCAGCTGCTTTGCTGGCACTATATCCCAATCGAGCCGGTCGCCGACCAGGGCCACCATCGTCGGATGTGCCCCTGCCAGCTCACAGGCCTTCCTGTAAAGCGCGAGATCGGGCTTGTGCAGCTCGACCTCATCCGAGATGACGATGTGGTCGAAGAGCTCGATTATCCCTGAATCTATCAGCTGCTTCCTCTGAGTCCTTCCGGCCCCCTCGGTAATAACGCCGAGCTCATACGCCTTCTTGAGCTCTGTCAGGACGTCGAACATGCCAGGATAGAGCGTCAGCCCTTCCTCCCTGAATTTGGTGTATAGCTTGCCGACATCCTCGAACCGGCTCGCCAATCCAGGGCGAAGACCGTTGAGAAATAGCTCGGTCCTCCTCTTGCGGTCCTTCAGCAAGTTGCGCGGAATTTTGCCCTGCACGTCCTGGTACTCCAGATCGACCAGGAATTCCCATTGAGCCTTCAGGAATTCATCGAGCGGGAGCGGGCACTCGTCCCTGAGCGCTTCCCAGAGCTTGGTCATTGCATGGTCAACCGAGGCCTCGTAGTCGGTAAGAGTGCCGTCCAGGTCGAAGAATATAGCGCGAATATCAGATATAGCTGCTGCCATAATTATCGTCCATCGTTCCTAACATAGAGCGTGCCCCCGTCGAATTTTCCCTCCGCCTTTATGTAACCATGAGAATTGGCATAGTCAATGAAAGGAGTCTCCAGACCAGCCTGGAATCCGACCAGAATCGCGGCTGGCGGCTCCCTGTCGAGCACGGCTGCGAGCGTTTTCGGCGAAGCGCTGACATAGCCCCTTCTCTGGTCCTCCGTGAGTAGATCCCAGACCCTGTAGAAAAATGGGCCAGTCTCCAATTCCCTGTAGATGGGGATGCCAGCTTCGATAGCGTAGATTGGGGCGAGAGTCGCAATTTTGTCGCTTCCCTCAGGTGATCCGATCCGCTCGCGGATGGCATGAGCCGTCCGGTGTGTCGATATGCCCACCCAATTATCTAATTTATTCAGTTTATGTATCTGTCTCAGAAGCACTGGACCACCAAAAATCGACATGACCACGACGGTGCAGATGATGAAGGCATCAAGAGCTCGCCTCTTAGCAATCGGAACCGCCTTATATAGAGCACAGATCAGGATCAGAAGGAATGGCACAGGGGCAGAGAAATAGTGGAAAAATAGGGGCGTTGGTTGGACCGCTATCGCCAGCGTGAGCACTATCATCAAGGCAGAAAACAGCACATCCACTCTTGAAAGAATTGAAAGCCAGGCGTCGCGCTCCTTGGATGTGAGGAACCGAATGATGATACAGATGGCCAATAGGAATAGCGCCGCATTGGTCGGTTTGAGAAGCAGCTGGAGGATGAAAGTGGCCTTGGTCCAGAACGACATCCCGATTTGGTAGCCCTGTGCCTCTCTCCATGCTGTATTCGCTGCGTGAAAGCCTAGATTGTTGAAATAGGATGCCCTAAAACCGGCGCAGAATAGGACGAAACCAGCCGGCAGAAAAGCGACCGCCAAGCCAGCCCACGCGGGATAGGACACCCCGCGCACACGTGCCTTAAAATCCACAGTTCTGGGTACAAGCAAGCCAGAGATTATGAGTGCTACCGGCGTCGCCAAATAAGACAGCTTGGTGCCGAAAGCAATCGCCGCCGCAGCTCCGGCCAGAAATACGTACATCCCCTTGATACCATCTTGGGAAGTCCCTTTCAGCAAAGAGTGGAATGCCAGGATGGAGAAGGAAAGAGGCAGCACCTGGTTCGACGCGAGGGGCGCGATGTGCATGATGGGGTAGTTTAGAACAAAGAGCACGATAAAGAGCATCGCCATAAAGGAATCCCTCAGGATTAGCCTCAGTATCGCAAACAATGAAGAGCAGGCAATCAGCATCAGGGCAAATGAACACATCCTTGCCCAGAGAAGGTAGTGCGATGTCCCCGTCAGGTTGTATATGGCGCCGTATATATACGGAAGATACGGCATTTGGAAGTAAGGAAAGTCGCGATAGACCGAGCCATCCATGGCGAGCATACCGGCCGTGATATACGCCTGCTCATCGTTGACCGCGCCATCGATCATCGCCCGGGAGAACAGGCCCAGGGCCAGCGCCGCGAAGACTACGATTACTATGGAGGTCTTGAGCTTGCGGGTGGGGCCATCTCCCTCTGAAGCCGATGCTCCATGGTCCGGCATCATCGACTCCCGGCGATCGTCTCGAGGAGCGAGAGTATTCTCTCCGCCCGCTTCCGATAGGTGAAATGAGCGGCCGTCTCGAGCCCACTTCGGATTATATTCTTTCTTAGCTCACGGTTCGAATAAACCATCCGGATCCCCTCGGCGAGAGCCTCTGGATTCTCTGGCTCGACCAGCACCGCGTTCTCCCTGTGCCTTAGTATCTCACGCAGTGCGGGCACATCGCTCGCGACGACGGGAATGCCCGCGGCGAGATATTGGAAGAGCTTTAGCGGGCATGTGAATAGATATGGCTCGATCGAATGTCCAGCAGGGATGGAAATAACTGCTGCTGCGAACCGCTTCGATGACAGGAAGTCCATGACTTCCCCCGGCGGGAGATGGCCCTTGAGCGCAAGGCTGCCCTCTAAAAGCGAATATTGGTCCATGAGCTCCGACCTTCGAATTGCCGTTCCACCAGAAATCGATCCAGCTATCTCGAGTTTGAAGCCATCGAGAATCTTGAGCGCCTCGAAGAGCGTGTCGGTCCCCTTCCACCCGCCAAGGCTCCCCACGTACACGATCAGCTTCGGGACTTCACCAATTCCCTCAGCGCCCTCCACCTCGCTCGCTTTCAGCGGCTCAGGCCCGCCGTTGCGCGCGACGATCATGTTCTGCTCTCGGCCGAACATTGTGCGAGCGAGAGCGGCAGTGGCATCGGTGGTGCAGACAATGCCCCGAGCCTTGTCGAATACTTCACTCTCTGACTTGAAGGTCCTCATCGCCCTGCGCCGGGCACGTCCCGGCGGCAGTTCTGAGAGGCGTGCTTCATCCGATACGACCATGAATGCGACCTTGTGGGCTTCGTATATGAGCGGGACGCCTGAGCCCCGACAGGTTGGCAAGAGCGATTGTGCGATTCTCAAATTCCTGCAATAGACAAAAGCATCTTTTAATTCGATTTTTGCGATTGCCTTACGGGCGACAACTGCGGCATCCATGTCTTTCTCTGCGATAATCTCCATGTTCTCTGGCAGTTCCAGGCCGTAGAATTCGCCGATCTTGTCTCGCTCTTCAGCTCCTACAGAATCTACGAGAAGCCGCACCTCTGCTCCGAGCTTTGCCAGCTGGCAGACGGTGTTAATCGCCTGAATTGTGCGGGCCTTTGCCTCCGGAAGAGTGGCTTCGTGAACGTAAATGAGACGCATCGCAGCTCAATGCCCCAGAAGCCGTCTGTGCCCCGGCAATGGAGATGCTGATTCTCCCCCATACTTCGCGCTCAAGAATCTCGCCCGTAGCGCAAGCCCCATCGCCACGGCGAATATCGACGAAGGCGGGGCTGGCATGTTTTTCGACAGGCTTCTGAATTGATGAGCCAACCCACGGAATGGGTCCAGGACGGTCACGCCAAACCTGAAGAGCGGCGTCATTGCATCGACTATGCACGGAAGGGCGGCCGCGCCGCCACATACGAAGACCCTGTCGAAGTGCCAAGTCTGAGAATGTAGCCTCGCACGCCAAACCAGGTCCCGGATCTGACCTACGAAGGCCTCAATCTCGCTCTGGACGCTATTAACGGCATAGTCTGATGTCAGACCAACCGCCTCACTCCCCGCCAGGAGTGAAACCGCCGGCCACAGGGCGATTGAAAGCTTGTTGCGCAAGGCCGAAACCACCAGGCGACACCCGACCTCCATCTCATCGTAGAAATAGAAATGACCGTTTCTTAGAAGCGTGATTTTCGTCAGTGACTCCCCTATATCAAGGATCGCTATCAGCCGGTCGTCGAACCGCTGCGAGGCACGCTGATATGTCGCCGCCAGGGCCAGGCCAGCGGCCTCCAGTTCGACCGGATTCTTGTGCGATGACATCAACACCTCATCGTAGAATTCGCACATCGACCTGCGTATGCCGACGAAGGCGAGCTCGCTGCCATTGGATTTGGCGTTCACCACCGGATTGGTGGTCGTGAATCCCCTTATGTAGTCCTGTTCGTCCAGCGGAAGGTATTGCTCTGATTCTGCTTCTGCTGCCGATATGAAGTCTCCTTCTGAAACACTTCGCAGGTCTATCCGCTTCAGAATAACGTTTGGCCCGCCATATACGCCAAGCGCAGATTGGGCCGTGCGTCTCATCCTGCGGGGAAAGATTCGCTTTAGGGTCCTGACCAATGGTTGTCGTCCCGCTACATTGTCACGGGGGATCTCGACGCAAGTGCCCGTCGATAGAGTCCTCCCCCTTCGTGGGTCGTAGCGGAGCTCAACCAATTTCACCAAATGGTGGCCGATGTCTATGCCAAAAGTGCTTCTGTGCATTCCGTATATAGTAATCCCTATTCCTCGTTCACAAACAAGTACATTTCATCACTTGCCGGAAATAATCGCATCCTGAGGGACATGAATCCTATATCTCCTTATCGCCGATTTCGGGTATCGCCTTTATCCCCATTGCTTTCCGGGCCTTGCCCTCTTTATCCACCCCTGTCTATAATGCCCCTTCATTTTAAACCTTAAGCTCGGGAAATAGTATGAAGATTCTTCTTGTCAATGACGACGGCATCAACGCGGACGGGATAATATCCCTTGAGAAGGCCCTGTCCGCGGTCGCAGAGGTTTACGTCGTCGCTCCCGATGAGGAGCGAAGTGCCTGCTCTCACAGCATTACACTCAGGCGCCCGATCTCGGCCACTAAACTATCGGACCGCAAGTATTCAATTGACGGTGTTCCTGCTGATTGCGTAAATCTGGCGCTGTTGCATCTGTTTGCGGATGTTGATTTCGACCTAGTCCTGTCGGGCATAAACAACGGACACAACACCGGCGAGGACATCAGCTATTCCGGCACGGTTGCTGGTGCTATTGAGGCGACTTCACTGGGTCGGCGCGCGATGGCGCTTTCGATAGGCTATTCAGAGCGGCCTGATTTCGGCGCCGCGCGCGAATTTGCACGGGAATTCGTTGTGCGATTTCCGATGAACGAGCTTCCGCCGATATGTTTTCTCAATATAAATTTCCCGAAGGGCAAGGGTCCGTTTCCGGTGATGGTGACCAGGCAAGGCCGGCTCCATTTTGAGAACAGCGTCACGCAGATCGGTGATGACGCCGCCCTGGATGGAACCGCCGGCGCCGTCAGGAGGTTCAAGATAGGACGGACAACCGAGCGTGGTCTTGCCGACGAGGGCACCGACGTTTACGCCGTCAACAGGGGCTACATATCGATAACGCCGATGCACGTGGACCTGACGGATTTGCGAGCTTTCGAAAAGACTGAGCACCTGGTCTTTCAGGCGATGGGCTCAGAGGCCAAGAACAGCAAATAACACATCTTTATGATTTAGGACGAAAAAGTGCTCAAGTGGCTTGCATCTATACCACATCAACTCGTTGAGTGGACGATTGCGTGGGCGGATACCGCCTACAGCGTCTGGGCGCTTTTCTTCCTGGCGTTCGCCGAGTCGAGTTTTTTCCCGATACCGCCCGATGTCCTGCTTATCGCGATCGGGATGGCGAAGCCGCAATCGGCCCTATGGCTCGCTTTGGTTTGCACGATAGGCTCCACGGTGGGCGGGATGTTCGGCTTTCTGATCGGCAAGATAGGTGGGAGACCGCTTCTTCTCAAGATCTTCAAGGAGAAGAAGGTCGGTGTGGTGGATAAATACTTCGAGAAGTATGGTGTGATGGCCGTCGGAGTGGCCGGTTTCACGCCCATTCCCTACAAGGTCTTCACCATATCGGCGGGCGCTTTCCGGATGAATTTCACGAAATTTGCGCTGATTTCTGTGCTGAGTCGCGGGGCGAGATTCTTCCTGGTGGGCCTTGTTCTGATGTTCATCTGGCCACTGGTGCGGGATTCAATGCCGAAAGAGCAGCTTATGGGCTATCTGAATTATTTTTCGGTGGCCTTCATAATCCTCTTGATCGGCGGCTTCTATTTTGTGAAAGTAATGGGGAAACGACACGCTCAGAAGTCTAGAGAGCTGGAGGCCCAGAACTTGCAGGAGACTGCGGAGCAGGGAACAGGTTCGGATAGAACTTCTGATGCGGATGTCTGTTAGTTAGATATGGTTCGGGGCGTAGCGCAGCCTGGTTAGCGCGCTGCCTTCGGGAGGCAGAGGTCGGAGG
>JAFGIT010000358.1 GCA_016929465.1 Candidatus Coatesiibacteriota bacterium
GGATTAATGAAATAGGAGATGGAATGGCCAAGTCGAAAATATATTTCGCGTCTGCAAGAAACACAAAATGGCTATATAGCGATAGCATGCCCGGAAAATTCGAGCGGATGATCGAGGACTACAAGTTCGAGAAATACATAGAGAAGGACGAGTGGGTCGCAGTCAAGATGCACTGGGGCTCTGAGGGTGCTTTCAGGCCGATCAGGGCGACTTTCGTCAGGAAGACGGTTGACCGGGTCAGGGCAGCTGGCGGCGATCCGTTCATTGCGGAGACGGTCCGCATACCTGGCCTCAAATATCTGAAGGTCGCGAATTACAATGGCATAAGCCAGGAGACCTGCGGTGCCCCACTCGTCCTCGCGGACGGGCTATATGGCACCGACAATATCCTGGTCAAGTCCGGCCCGATTATTGGCGAGGTAGCGGTTGCGTCCGTAATCCACGATGTGCCGGCGATGGTGGTCCTCTCTCACTTCAAAGGGCACATCCAGGCCTCATTTGGCGGGGCTTTGAAGCACCTTTCGATGGGCGGGGTGAGTGCAAGACATCGCGCGAAAAAGGGGACCGGACGCGGTGGAATGCACTGCCTGACCCCGGACCGCGTGAGTTGGGACATGGACAAGTGCGTCTTCTGTATGGCTTGCCTCGAGGTCTGTCCGAGGAAGGCCATCACGATAGCGAAGAAGAAATTCACGATAGACGAGAGGCTCTGCTGGGCGTGCGGCAGATGCGCTAGAGTGTGCGAGACTGGTGCGCTTTCGGACCCGATCGATCCCGAGGATTTTCAGAGAAGGCTGATGGAAGGCGCGAAGGGCGTCCTTTCGACTTTTGGGAAGGACAAGATCATCTATGTGAACGTGATGCTTGATATGCAGCCCGAGTGCGATTGTATGCCCGGAGCGGACGTCGCGATAGCACAGGATATCGGCATCCTGATCGGTGATGACCCGGTCGCGATAGACCAGGCCTCGCTCGACCTGTTGAATGCGGCCGACCCGCTCCCGAACTCGCTCGCGACCGACCTTGGCCTGAAGCCGGGCGGCAAGCTCTTGGCGGACCTCCACAGGCCCGACCCGCAGTTCGGCCTCGACGAGGCCGTGCGTCTGGGATTGGGCAAGAAGGAGTATGAGCTGATTGATATAGATAAGTGATGCACGGTCAGCCGGCCTGACCGGCTGATTTATTTTACGACAGCTACGGCGCCGGCGTCTCTGGCAAAATGCGGAGGGATGCCGGCGTCTCTATTTTCGCGAGAATTCCCCTTATTAGGCAAGCCCATCTCCGTCCTTTCGTACGATTGCCATGTCGATCTCCGGGCCACATCCTTGACTTTCCGGCCCATTTTGGGTAAAAAATAAGGAGAGCTGACTTGCTTCGGACTTTGGGTGATTTCAGTTCGGCTTCCTCCCTGCTTTTGAGAGCGCCGCCGCCCGGCTGGACGTTTTCTTAAGGAACTGCAATGGACATGTTCAACTTGAGCCTGACCGGCCCAGCCACCCGAGAAGGCAGCCCTGCGCCTTACGAATTAGCGCGCAATCTGCCTTCACGACACAGCACAAGAGACCAAATCCAACGGAGGGGATTAAGATGAGACGCCCAAACGACCTGCTCCTATTCGCTGCTGCGATTGCCACGATGGTATTGATACTCGTCGCCGCATCATACGCGGCGACTGATTACTACGTTGATAAAACGAACGGGAGCGGCTCAAACGGGGGAGCGAGCTGGTCGGACGTATTTGCCAGCATTCAGAAGGGGATCGACGCCTGCAAGGCCGGCTATATATCTGTCCAGATGCGGAGAAGAAGTAGCTCTCACCTGGGAGAATGGCGCTAAGACAGACAATGCCGGCTTCGTCATCTTCAGGCGCGCCGAGGTGGCAGGCGACTACAATCAAATAAGTGGGCTCATTCCCGCAAGGGGGACACAGACAACGGGCGCCTCATACACATTCATCGACAGCGATGTCGAGCCAGGCGAAACATACGAGTACTGGCTAGTTGATATCGACACGCGGGGCGAATGGACGGTTCACGGACCGGTCTCGGTGAAGCTACACATATCACCTGAATCTTTCGGCTCCATGTCGAAATGGGATACGCCCGTCCATTCGGACGGGGATGTGCCGAGATAGGAGAGCTTCGGAACCCGAGACTGCGAAAGTGGCGCTCTCAGGCCGCGACCAGGTCTCAGGAGAACTTGATCGTTAGCTTCGCGCCCTTCTCGAAGCCCAGTATCTCGCTCGCGCTCCTCTGCCTTGCTGCGATCTCAAGCTGCGAAGTGCTTCCGAAGAGCGCCGCTGGTGCGTCCTTGTCACACTCTGCGTAAATTCGCTTCAGGTCATTGATGAGCAGCCCCTCAGCTGCCAGCTCGAAAGCGTGGTTCTCGGATTCATCCAGCATCTGCTCGAACTGGGCACGTGTCACGTTCGTGATGAGGTTGCCGAATGAGTCGACATGAATGATCTCAGCCTGCAGCTTGCCCTCCTCAACGAGTTCCGGAACCGGCAGCTGCAGATCGACATAGTCATCAATCTTCTCTCCGAAGTTCTCGATTTCGACGCCCTTCGCGAGCCAGGCCGCGACTGGGGCGAAGATGTCACGCCCGTGGAAGGTCGATGAAAGCGGCCTCAAGTAGTAGTGCTCTGCATCGATCTCATAGACGGCGATGTCCTCTGGGTCCTGGAATAGACCTGATAGCACTCCGTTGTCCGGTGCTATGAAGTGATGGCTATTTATCGAGGCGACGATCGCGCGGCGGTTGCTACCGACGGTCGGGTCGACGACCACGACATGGATAGTCCAGTTCGGGAAGTAGTGGTATGTATTCGCGATGATGAAGCAGGCTTCCATGATGTCATGCCGCCTGATCTCGTTGGTTATGTCGATGATGTTCAGTTCTGGATTCGTCTTGAGCATAACTGCCTTCATAGCAGCCACGTAGTTGTCACGTGTGCCGAAATCTGTCGTGAGCGTGACGATAGGCCTCGCCATAATAAAGGTCTCCTAAGGTCTTATTTCGCGGAGCCGTCCTAAAGACGCCCCATCTCCAACTGAACTGGTCCTTTTCTGACACCATAACGATGCTGATCAATATACAGAATGCGATGTGTATGTAAAGAGGTGTTTTCGGCAAGGAGCGATGCGAAGGTGCTTCAGGGAGGCTCTATTACTTCACTCGTCGAGACCAAAGGCGCCAGCGCTACCTCATGTAGCCGAGCGCCCGTAAAGCCTCCCGGCGTCTCTCGTCGATCTCGATGCTCCCGACACTTCTCGCGATACATTCTTCGCCCTCTCCGGGAATATAGAAGACCAATGCACCCGTCTCCTCTCCCCTGCCGTCGAGCGCATCGAGTAGTGCATCGATGTCGAGCTCAATGTCCTTCGCGGATGCTTGAAATGGATTCGTCGCGGGATGCTCTCCGCCGGGGAATACGGAGATTCGCTCGAGACAGCTGCTATTGTCATCGATCTCTATCTCAATCTGCAGCGTCGCATCCCATGGCTCAACCTGGAAGTTGAAAAAACTCTCGTAGCTCTTGATCGTCTTCGAAAAAGCGATCTCGTGTTTGTCATGATCGAGCTTTTCATCCAGGCAGGCGAGGCTGTAGAGGTTCTTGAGCCTGCCATCGGTCTCAATTCGGCCAGAGAATTTTGCCTGCGGCCTTTCCGTCGAAAATAAGATCCGCCAGCCTGGGGATTTTAGAGCAAACATCTCCTCGAAGGCTTGTCTTCTCAACGACCGGGCGAGGTCAGGCTCCGGCCCAATTAGGCTCTCAGTCTCGTTCGGATCGTTGCGGAGGTCATAGAGTAGCTCATTACTGCGGAAGCTCAGGCCCTTGTAGTTGTAGCAATTGGGTGAGATGTATTTCAGGATCTCGGACCGTAAGCACAACCTCTTCATACCGTGCGCTGCCGTCTCCGAGATGTAAAAATCGTCGAAGGATGGTCCGGTATCGGGCTGAATGAGAAGCGATCTTCCCTGCCCTCCCAAATCTGCTTGTATCTCGAGCTCGGAAAGGACAGTCGGCATAATATCTATCAGCCCGACCTGCCTCGCGATCCTGACTCCTGCATCCCTGAAGTGGGGTAACTTGACGATTAGGGGAACGTGAATCTGTTCCTCGAATAGCCTGAAGCCGTGCGAGAGCGAGCCGTGGTCCCAGAACTCCTCGCCGTGGTCGGAAGTCACAATGACCATGGTGTTGCTCCAGATGCCGATCGCCTTGAGCTTCTCGAAGAGGAACGAGAGCTGCTCGTCCACGAATCTTATCTCACCATCATAGAGTGATATGGCGGCCTCGATGTCGAAGTCCGTAGGGCGTCTTCCCTGTCCGATGAAGTTCTTCACGGGGCACCTGTGCTCCTTTCCAACCTTGACAGCCCCTTCAGAGGGGGCGAACACGGTGTCATAAGGCGCAGGCGGGCTGTATGGATCGTGGGGATCGAAAAAGTGTAGGAACATGAAGAAGCGTTTGCCATTGGCGTCATCCAGCATATCGACCGCCTTCTCGACGACCTTCTCGGCTCGTAGCGGATACTGGAAGTAGTATCGGTCGAAGCCCTGCGCGAGGCCGAAGTCCGGGAAGAGGTATTCGAAGCTCGCGACACCCATCGTCAAGAATGACTCCTTTCGGAGGACCTCGGCGAGTGTCAGCGCCGCGTCGGAGAGGGTCTGGTGAAAGTTCTGCACGCCATGCTGCGATGGCGTGAGGCCGGTGAATAGCGATGCGTGCGCCGGCAGAGTCCACGGGGCTGGGGTGATTGCCTGTTCGAACAGGATCGAATCCTGGGCGAGGGCATCCAGGTGTGGCGTGGTCTCCTTTTCGTATCCGTAGCAGGAGACGTGGTCGGCTCGGACTGTGTCGATGCTGATCAAAATCAGATTTACCCCATTCGACCATTGATCGTCCATTGCGATGTAGGGATTGCTCCAGACGGCGAAGTCGTATCGCTCGTCAGGTTTTCTTTTGAATGGAGGCTTGACTCGATAGGTTCCTCGGGTGAGGAACTCGATGACAACGTCCCTATTCTCCCAATTCGAGAGA
>JAFGIT010000359.1 GCA_016929465.1 Candidatus Coatesiibacteriota bacterium
ACGTTAGTGTAGAAGGGATCGGAATAGACGCCTTCCGCGTGATAGTCATCATCACCCGATACATCGACGATCGCCCCGATGCCGAGGGTGCCGCCGAAAGCCTGGCTATACTGCAGACAGTCATACGAGTCGTTCCCTTCGAGGTCCATCAGAAGGCCAAGCCCGCAGCGTGCCGCTCCCTGCGACCAATAGGCAAACTGGGAGTTCGTGTCGTAAGTGTCGCCGCCCTCGTAATCGACCAGTATCCCGGCGCCGTGCCAGGCAGCTGCGATACTCGATTGGCCCCCAGAGTATTCATCGCTTCCGGATAGGTCGAATATCGCGCCGATGCCGAACAGGCCGCAGCATAGGTTGAACGCCCCAGAGCCGCCGGAGTATCTGTCATTTCCGGAGATGTCTATGATCGCGCCTATCGGGTCACTGAACGATCTCGGGATTGCATGGCTTCCTATGTAGCTGTCATCCCCACCGAGGTCGATTATCAGCGAGTAGTTGTCGAAAACCTGCTGGTTCCCCGTCCCGCAGATCAGGACTTCAGAATCGCCGACGCTGAATTCGATTGTATCGAATGAGGTGGGTGCGATGGTGTTAGTCTCGAGATACTCCCTTAGAGAGTCGATGGCCGAAGCCACACCCGTCAGGAATGCACTCGTTGCGCTGCCGAGGGCAGGCAGATCGGTGTGGTACATCGCGTCGAAGCCGGGGGCATTTGCGTTCGAGTAATTCCACCAGGGTTCGCTGACCAGGTTGTAAAGGTCCGCGCGATCGACGTTGTCTAAACTGGCTTCAGAGATGCCGAGGCTGGACGCCAGGAATGGCTTATCGAATGCCGACTCGACTGATGGAGCAGCGTTGGTCGAGGCTTCGACGATAAGTCCCACGAAATCCTGTATCTCGGCTGGAAGCGTATCCCAATTGGTCTCGTCGGCTATGGTCTTGAACTCATAAACGACTGGGAGAGAGTCCTTGCCGCCAATTGGCTTCTTTCCTGCCCGGCTTTCCTCCTGCCCTTCGAAGGCGAGCAGGTCGAAGCAGTACGTCGCGCAAGCCGCCGGATCGTCGCTATTAGCGAGGAGGAAGTCGCTGACCTCGCCGGTGAAGGCCGTGATGTCGTTGACATTGCGCCATAAATCCCAGACCTGATGCAATCGAAATTCGTGGCCATAGTAGTTGCACATCTCCATTGTCTCTTCGGTATATCCGAATGGCTCCCCCTCGTGCCCTATATTCGAGCAGACGTAATCCCAGAGGTCATCCGGCGGGATGAGGTCGATGCGTTCACCGGAAGGGCGCTCATGGACGCCGAATGGCCATGAGACCATCTCGACATCTCTGAGCCATTCCCCGGTCGCGTCATCTACGAGCACCGCATACCAGTTGTGGATTCCCTTTGGCACCCATTCTGCAAGTGGTATCGAATCAATCTGGTAGTCGCTGATGGAGAATCCGGGGGGAAGCGTCAGACTGGTGCCCTGGGGAATCGTGCTATATGAAGGCCAGAAGAAGAGGTCGTCGCCCAGACCAGCTGCAATGAATGCAGTAACCTGGTACTCATTATAGCCGGGATTTTCCAAGCTCGCATAGACCTCCATCGTGTCGCCTGGTAGGTAAGGCGTCATCCCATCGGGCTGTCGATTGAGGCCAAGGTTGATCGTGGGCCTCTCTTCGAAGAGGAGCTCATCGATCACCGAGGTAATCTCCTTTTCGCGACCGGTGCGATAGCCGAGCTCAATCGCCTTGATCACCCTGTCCCTGCCAATCAAATAGAACACAGGCAGATGGCCATCCTCGTCCCCACGGTACGAGGACCAGCAATTCCCCGAGCTGTCCATCGCGAGTGGGAAGTTGATGCCGTGTTCGTCGCGGAACGCGGACAGGTCGGCGGATGTATCTCCCTGATCGACATCCACCCCGAGAACAGTCACGCCCCAGTCCTTATAGACCTGATGGACGTTCGCCTCGTATGCCGGCGCTGCCTTGATACAGCGGGAATCGCTCACTGCAAGGCAAAAGAGGACGATGATCTGGTCGGAGTAGTCCGATAGGCTTATGGCCCCGCCCTCGAGTGCCTCAACTGTGCAATCTGTGGCAATTCCACCAACCTCGGGAAATGCGACGGAAAGGGCTGGCGTCAGCGCAATCAGCCCAAGCAAAATCGATGCTATCGTTCTTGTCTTCATCAATATCTCCAAATTAACTGTGAATATTCATCTATTGCATGATGCGTACGGCAGCTTTGGGAGTCATGTGAACTAGTCAATTCGACCTTCGCGCTATACGGAAACCTATGCTGAAATTCCTGTATTCCGGCTGAAGCCACCCGCGGTTTGCCGAACGGCACCTGGTGTCGTAGTCGTCCCATGCCCCACCCCGTATAACGCGGGAATCGCCTGTTTCGGGGCCAGTTGGATTCTCGTCCGGATTTGGTCTGGTGTTGTAGTAGTTGAATGCATACCAGTCAGTGCACCATTCCGAGATATTGCCGGACATGTCATAGAGACCAGTAGTTGTCGGAATTAGCTGTCCGACGGGCTGAGGGCCAGAGAATTCCGCGTGGGGCTCCGTCCATCGACTGTTGTATGCATTCTTGTCATACCAGCAGTATTGCTTCATGACATCCTCGCTGCTGCTGTCACCCCAATAAAAGCGGGTAGTCATGCTGTCGCGGCACGCATACTCCCACTCGGCGGCAGTCGGAAGGCGATAGCCGTCCGCGGCGTAGTCACAGGTGACATCGGCGCCGATTATGTGATTGCCGTCATATCTCAAATTCGTCAGCTGGTAGCAGTGAGCGGCTCCGGCCATCTGGGACATCTCGTTGCAGAAACTCGCGCAGTCAAACCAGGTCACTCGCTCAACGGGCTGATCGGCACCATCAAACCAGGAATCGTTCCATCCCATGACCTTCTCCCATTGCGCCTGAGTGATCTCGGTCTGGGAGATCTGGAAGGCAGACATTTTGACCGTGCGCGGCGGTGCTTCATCATCATCCCGGCCGGGCTCAGTGAACGGTGAGCCCATCACGAACTCGCCGGAAGGTATCGTAACCATGGTAATGTCGGTCGAAGGGCCTGTTCCAGAGCCGTATTTGAACGGCGCCAGGTCGGCGTTTGCCACCCATTCGAATGTGCCGGGATAGGTCAGAAGCGCGGCGAAGCTGTAATCTCCCTCCACATCAATCGGTGGAGAAGCGCTGGGCAAGTCGATCATCCAGAACGACGTCGGAGGCAGATCGAACCAGGCCGGAACGAATATGCCCATGATCCATGGCTCAATCGAACTGCTCCAACCGTCATATTGATAGGACCAGATCGAGCCACTCGGCAAAATCAGCCCGACATAGACATCGACGGATATATCCTCGCTGTCGTTGATTGCCGACAAGAAGACCTCGATGGTGTCGCCGGATTCATACTCGTCTCGAGCTATATCTACGACGACGAACGGCGCTGCATATATCACGGTCGAGATGACAAGAATGCAGATTGACGCGACGCGTGCGACAATAGTCCTCATTTGGCTCTCCCTCCGACGGTAATGGATTTCAACTCGCCCAGAATTAACAGTCAAAATCGAGTAGTACCCTGCACCTATATTATGTTCATAGTACAACGAGTGCAATATACGGCCCCGGTTTGGATCCGACCGAGACCATTGCCTTATTAGCGTTCGAACTCCCTGGTGTCACCGATGGAGGTTCGAGGATATCGCCTAATTTCAATTCGGTGGAGCCGCGAAAGGGATTGCGGGTGTCTAGCTTCCAGTGTAAATTAGGAGGTCTATTCCCGGGCCCGGGGAATTTGGAAAGCGACTATTCTGGTTGGACATCCGAGAAATGAAAGGAGAGCTGCAGCCTTGAGCATCGCCGGCAAGAGCAAGAAGTACGCCATGAACCTGCTGGTTCTAGTCATATCGCTGTTAGTCTCCTCGCTGGTTGCAGAGTTGGTGCTGCACATTTTCGTTGCGGGCGGTCCGCCGAAGGTACCTACGCAGTTCTTCGAGTACAATGCAGAGCTCGGCTGGAGCAAGATCCCCAATAGGGACGGCTGGTATATGAGCCCAGAATATACCGTTCACAAGAAGATGAACTCCAAGGGCCTCAGGGGGCCTGAATGCCCATATCAGAAACCCGAGAATGAATACAGGATCCTCTGCCTGGGGGATTCATATTGCGAGGGCATTTCGGTCGATATCGATGACCTCTTCATCACGAGGCTCGAGGAAGCGCTCAATGATCGCGATGACGGGCGTGACTACCGAGTAATCAACGGCGGGACATCGGCGTATAGCAATGATCAGGAGCTCCTTTTCTTTGAAATCGAGGGGCATAAATATAATCCTGACCTGGTGATATTGCTCGTTTGCTTGAACGACATCTGGCACAACATCCGAAATCACTACGGGATATGGCCAAAGCCGGTATTCGAGATTGATGATGGCGAGCTCAAACTCACGAACTCGCCGGTGCCTGAGTTCGTCATTCCGGAGGCCGAGCCTCCTGATGAGGTCGCAATGAAATTCACAGCTCCCGCGATCAAGGAGTGGCTCAATGAGAACTCCCGGATTTACTCATTCATTCGGAGAAATGTCAGAAGCAGCGACTGGCTGTATAGAGTTGCGCTGAAGCTGGGATTGGCGCATAAGATCGAGGCCCCCGATATGCCTCCTATAGAGGGCGTTCCCGCTGTATCGCCACTCCCCGAGGAATATAAGGTCTGGAATAAGACCCCTCCTCCGGATATAAAGCGGGCCTGGCTGGTGACCGAGGCGATACTTGCGCGGCTCAAGCGAAAGGTAAGGGCCGCCGGGGCAGAACTACTCGTCTTCTATATTCCGGATAAGGGCAGCGTCGAGGAGAAGCCCATGAGGACGACGATGCAAAATTATGGGCTGACCGATGAGCATTTCGATCTAACCAAGCCCGCCAAGGACATCAAGGCGATCTGCGATAGGCTCTCGATCTCCTGCATCGAGCCCACTGAGCAATTCCGACAGGAAGCGCTTCGTCTCGGAAAGCTGGACAGGGGCCTCCACTTCAAATTCGACGGTCATTGGTCCAAAGATGGCAACCGGTTCGTCGCAAAAATTCTGCAGGATGAGATCGAGGGCAGATTCCTGAAGAAATGAATTGATTGCTGATTGGGGATTTTGAATTGCGGATTAGACGGTGCCGAATCCCCTATCAGTCAGGTGACTACGGCTCGCATCTGCCCTTTGATTGAACTAGAGCGATGCGTGGGGATCGATGCCGTTTACCGTGAGAATCAGATGCTCCATCGTCTTGAGTATCTCGCCCATGTATTCATCTACGGCCCTGACGCTTCCAGGTAGCGAATAGACCAGCATCTTCCCTATCACGCCGGCCACAGCGCGGCTCAAGAGAGCGTTTGGCTTTTCCGTGCCGTATTTAATACGAATGTGCTCCATTATTCCGGGAATGAGCTTGTCGCAGAGCTCCGCCATCACGTCTGGCGTATGATCTCTGGGCCCAAGGCCGGTTCCGCCGGTCGTTATCAAGACGTCAATCCCATCGCTCTCAGCGGCCCTGATGCGGTCCCTCAGCTCAACCGGATCGTCCGACTGGATATTATTTTCTATGTTGAACCACCAGCGACTTGGCCCCAGCCAATCCTCGAGAGCGGCTGATACCCGGGGACCACTCCTATCTTCATATTCCCCCCGACTTGCGCGGTCGCTCAGCGTGATAACCAGGAAAGATAGCGGCCTTGGATAGTGTTTGATCATGTCTCCGGCCCTTACCTCGCCGGGAAAGAGCGTCCTGCAGAAAATGCCCTCCTTCGGCATGACACACTTTCCCACCTGCTGGAATATTGCGCAGCCGTCGGGATGACATGCTTTGCCGATCTGCGTGACCTCCAGGGAGACTCCTGCGACCTCAAATCTATCGAAGATCCCGACATGAGACAGGTCGATTCCGCGGGTAGTGATGTTCTCCGCGAATTCCCCGGGATGGAATTCCCTCCCGACGCGCTCCGAGAATCGCTCGATGCTCTCCATGCTTAGCAAACTGACCTGTCTGTGCCAATTCCCGGCATGGGCATCGGCTCTGATTCCATTTGCATCTATCGAGATCTGTGGGGCTGGCTTCTTCACGGTGCCCTTTTCAGTCGAGATGTTTACGGAAGCCACCTTGCCCTCTTGCATGGAACGCTTATTGTGCATCGCTACTCCTTCTAACCCGGCTACCCTTCTATTCTGCGACTTTGCCAGTCTGATCGAGTTCTCTCTTGATCTTCTCCAGCACGACGATATCGCCGATTCTCATGTTCTTATCCACTGCCTTGCACATGTCGTAAACTGTTAGCAGAGCAACCGAGACCGCGGTCAGTGCCTCCATCTCGATGCCAGTCCTGGCAATGCACGAGACCTGGCTTTCGACCCGGACGCCGTCATCGAGTAGTTCTGCCTTCACCTCGACCTTCGTGATTGGCAGCGGGTGACACAGAGGGATTAGCTCGAAGGTCTTTTTCGCTGCCTGGATTCCGGCGATCTCCGCTGTTGCGAGCACTCCGCCCTTCTTCATCTTGTTCTTCGCTATCAGCTCGACGGTCTCGCTCAAGAGGTCAATTCGGCCCTCCGCCCGCGCGATCCTCAGCATGGGTGGTTTCCCGCTCACATCGACCATTCTAGCGCGGCCTTTGTCGTCCGTATGGGAGAACTCAGCGGTCATTATCACCCTCCAAGGCTGTAGAACTTATTCTGTGCGCCCGAGCAGCCGGCCTCTGGCTTCGCCTCCACGGCTCGCATGATTGCCTCCAGCGCTCCGAGCTTGCGATAAGAAAAAGAAATATCACTGAAAAGGCACGGCTTCAACAAACCGTCACTCGTAAGCCTCAAGCGATTGCAGCGGCGACAGTCTCCTCCCGATCCCCCCTCGACCACCCAAAATTCTCCATTCTCGATATCCATTCGACGGATGAACCTTGCTTCCAGCCCAAGTGAAGCTGCAAACTCCCTCACCGCGACCGCATCGGGCTCGCTGGAGGAATTCTCCACCACGCAGTTTAGCTTGGTACCGGCAAAGCCTGCATCGAGAGCCGCCTTTATTCCATTCAAGGCGTCGTCGAGATCGCCTCCGCGAGTCATCTCGCAGTATTTTTCTGGCGAGAGAGTGTCGAGGCTGATGTTCAGACGATGAAGTCCTGCATCCTTCAGTGGACGGGCAAATCTGGTCAGAAATGTTCCGTTCGTAGTCATTGCGAGATCTCGGATGCCGTCCACCTTGGCCAACATCGACACCAAATCCAGAATCCCGCGCCGGACGAGCGGCTCCCCACCTGTGATGCGCACCTTGGTCACGCCAAGATCGACTGCGACCCTGACCACATCCAGTATCTCCTCGAACGATAGTATGTCGTCGTGCTTTACTAAAGGAACGCCATCGGCAGGCATGCAATAAACGCAGCGGAGATTGCAGCGGTCCGTTACAGAGACCCTGAGATAATCAATGCTGCGGTTGAATCTGTCGAAGAGCCGACAAGCTTTCGGCTCCCTGAATGTACCCTGCGATCTCAACAACTGGACTCCCTGACTTAATTTGCGGCCCCCTCAAAATTCAGAGACACATTCGTGCGCTTTATTGGAACATAGATGGTTCAATCGATGTTGGCGCACCTTGACGAGCATATAACTGAACCCTACAATAATGTAAATCAAATGGAGGTGAGGATTGCCTCGCTTCCGAGGTGGGAGGTATTCTATGGCTTCAATCTGGTTGGGAGGCATCTTGAGAGCAACCTCCGCGTGCGCAGTTCTCGTTGCATGCATCCTGGTCTCCGCTCTTGTATCTGCTCAAACGGAGCCCGAAGCCAAGTCATCTCAAACCGCGATAGCCACATCAACGGCTTCGTTCGAGCCAGAGCCTCGAATGACAAAGCCTTCCGCCAAGATCAAGGGAAATCGACGCACGGTCATTGTCAAATCCAGACTCCTCAACTGGATGAACGATGATCTGAACGAATTCCTCGAATCGGGCCTGCCGTTGAAGCTCTCTTTCAAAGCGGCGATCTTCGAGGAGCGTGACTTCTGGTTCGACGCTCAGCTCGCCTCGATAATTATCAAGAAACAGGTCACTTACGATCCTGTGAAGAAGACTTATACTGTGCTTACAATGCGCGGCGATAAGGAGTTCAGCACGGAGTTTGCAGATCAAGGCGAGGCGATGGATAACCTCCTGGGATTGGAGACAGACCTGCCCATCCACCTGTTCATGGAGAAATACCCCGAACGGAAATACTATGCTGGTGTTTATTGCGACGTTGTCGCGAGCGAGATTGACCTCCCATTCAGCAGAATGATCTGGTTCCTGCGGACCGGCTACACAACCGACTGGTTCTACTCCGAAAGGATCTCTACAGCGCCCCTCAAAGGCGATGGCAAGGGCAAGCGGAGAACCGTTACCACTAGTCCACAGGGGACCAGGGAATGAAGGAATTCCCCTCAGCAAGCCTCGGTGATGAGGCCGAAGAAGACCTGGCTGCAGACTCTGATGAGAAGCCGGAAGATCTAGCGGATCATCCGAGACGGGCGAGGCGGCGCAAGAACACAATTGCCATTCTGGCGATCTTCCTCTTGTCCGTCATGGCATCCTCCGTTCTGGTTTATATAGAGAGCGGAAGCCTCATCGACATGGAGGGAGGCAACGTATCCAGCCTCGAGCGCGGCGTTTGGCAGGCGACGCTGATGCTCAATATCCTCATCACGATGCTGCTGATCTTCTTGATCTTCCGGAATCTGATAAAGCTCTATTTCGAGCGAAAGAGGAAGAAGATCGGCGCGAGGCTTCGGACGAAACTCGTAGTCGCGTTCGTCAGTTTCAGCCTCATTCCGTCGATACTGCTCTATATGCTGGCCTCAGGTCTCGTCCGCGAGACTTTCGACAAGCTTCTTCTCCCTGATGTCGAGCGAGTTTATCAGAATGCGCTCGACCTGGCAGGCTTCTACCATGAACAAGACGTCGATGCCACGGAGAGATTCGCCGACTACTTGGCGGGACTCATCGGCGAGAAGCAGCTCCTGCAGGAATCGAAGAGGGACGACCTCAAAGCGCTGCTAGAGGAAAAAACCGCGGAATATGGCCTCGAAGGCATTCAAGTACTCCAGGGCAAGTCCGAGATCGCCCGAATAGAAGCACCAGACGGCGGCCTTTCGGCAAAATTCTTCGAATTCGACGAAAATCGAATCGATCAATTGCTCAAAAAGAAACGAGAACGAATAGTAGAGAATCCCTCTGAGGGCGACACCGATGTGATCAGCTGTGCTGTCCCAATCAAATCAGCGGACGACACGGTGAGTGGCGCGGTTGTGGTGAAATATGTCGTCAGGCCGGAAGTCTCCGCCTCCAAAGATAGAATCTCGTCATCGATAACTCGCTACAAGCTCTTCTCCACGAAGGAGGGCTGGAAGCAGAAGATCTATGTGTTCCTCGTCCTGATCCTGACCCTGCTCATAGTCTTCGCCGCGACCTGGTTCGGATTTTATCTCGCAAAGGTCATGACGAGACCGATCGAGAGGCTATTGAAGGGACTTCAATCGGTCGCAAGGGGGGACCTCGCTGTGCACCTTAGTGGTGAAACGAATGATGAGATGGGCCTGCTCGTAAATGCCTTCAACAAGATGGTTGCGGACCTCAAGGCGAGCAGGACCGCCGTCAATAAAGCCGAAAGCCAGCTCTCGCGGTCCAGTCGCGACTACGACAGAAGACGACGCCACATGGAGGCGATACTCTCGAATATCGCAACAGGTGTAGTATCGCTCAACATAAAGGGAAAGGTAACAATTGCGAACGAGGCGGCGCTATCGATGCTTAACCTCCAGGAGGAGACATGCGTCCAGCGCGACTACAAAGAGGTCTTCTTTGTTCCAGACCTGCGCGAGCTAGGTTTGCTCATTCAGGACCTGGTCAGGGGAAAACGAAGCATGCGGGAACGTGAGTGCACAGTTACGGTTCGGGGACAAACACACAATCTTCTCGTGACCCTGGCGCTTCTGAGGGACACACAGGAGAGCGAGATGGGGTTCGTGGTCGTCTTCGAGGACCTGTCACAGCTTCTGAAGGCGAAAAAAGCCGCAGCTTGGCGTGAGGTGGCCAGGAGAATAGCTCATGAAATCAAGAACCCCCTCACTCCCATTCAGCTCTATGCACAGCGCCTTCAGAAGCAATCCCAGAAGCTCGGCGCAGATGATGACGGCCTATTCAAGGAGTGCGTCGATACGATCATTCAGGAAATCAATGGGCTGAAGCTCCTGGTCAACGAATTCTCACGATTCGCGAGAATGCCTGAGGTTCAGGCGCGCCCAAGTGACCTCCATAAGATCATCACAGAGGTTCTCACCCTATATGACGGCAATTTGACAAATGCAAAGATCGAGACACATCTCGACAGCAATGTCCCGATGGCGAACCTCGATGCTGAGCAGATGAAGCAGGTATTCAGAAATCTAATAAATAACGCGCTGGAGGCGGCGAATGAATTCGTGACGATTGACATCTCCACGAATTACGACAGCGTCCTGAAGATCGTGCGGATCGAACTTGCCGACGACGGCACAGGGATCGATAAAGAGAGCAAAGATAAATTGTTCCTGCCATACTTCTCGACAAAGAAGCGCGGGACCGGACTTGGGCTCGCGATCGCTCAGAGGATAATTGAGGACCATGGCGGATACATTCGAGTTCAGGATAACGTCCCCAAAGGGACAAGGTTCATAATCGAGCTCCCCGGAGGGACATCATGACCAGCGTTTGTTTGAGTCTTGATAGAGAAGGCTATGCGATATGGTTGATAAAGTAGGCGAACGGATACTGGTAGTTGACGACAACGCCACGATAAGGTCATCTCTGACGGCCGTTCTGACCGATGAGGGCTTCGAGGTATCGGCCGTGGCTGATGCTACGGAAACCTTCGAATTTCTCGAGAGTAATGCGCCGGCGGTAGTCCTGCTAGATATATGGCTTCCCGGAACGAGCGGCATGGATGCTCTCAAGAGAATCAGACAGGATTACCCCGAAACCACGGTCATCATGATTTCGGGTCATGGCACGATCGAGTTGTCGGTCCAGGCGATGAAGCTGGGCGCCTATGGTTTCATCGAGAAGCCGATCTCCCTGGAGAATCTCCTGCAGCAGATACAGCACGCCCTCGATTCCAGGCGTCAAAACATGCAGATTCGCGCCCTGAAGCAGCGGATCAGCCGCAAATATGAACTCGTTGGCAAGAGCAAGGCGATAGAGGTGATTCGGGAGCAGGCAGTTCAGGCGGCACCTTCCAACGCACGTGTCCTGATAATGGGTGAAAACGGAACCGGAAAAGAACTAGTTGCCGGATTGATCCACGAGGCTAGCTTGCGGAAGGATGGCCCTTTCGTAGAGGTGAATTGCGCGGCCATTCCTGAGGAGCTCATAGAGAGCGAGCTATTCGGGCACGAAAAGGGAGCCTTTACGGGGGCGACCA
>JAFGIT010000360.1 GCA_016929465.1 Candidatus Coatesiibacteriota bacterium
CGTCTGTGATGCGATTGCCGAGGAGTTCCCGACCGCTTCGGTCATCATTGTCAACACGGGAGGGATACGAGGTGGCTTTCAAGCGGCTGGCCCCATCACTCGTTCGCGAGTGGATGAGATACTTCCATTCCATAATAAAATAGTCCTTATGTGGGTCACTGGCGCGGAGCTCAGAACCACATTGGAGCGTTCCGTCCGCTCCCTTCCGGAGTCTAGCGGCGCGCTCCTTCAGCTTCGTGGAATAAAAGCGTACGTGGATGTCGAAGGTTCTCCGATAATGTCTGGATATGATGGCAAGGTGCTCAAACCGGGCGAGAGAATTAAGAGCGTCACCGTCGCCGGGAAGCCATTGGACGAGAATGGGGAGTATCTGGTCGCCACGATCAACTATCTCGCCGGAGGCGGCGATGGCTACGCTGAATTGGCCAAAGTCGAGAGGCAGATGGACACGGGCAAGAGTCTTAACGACATCCTCGCCAATTACATCGAGCAGCACTCACCGATATACCCTAAAAGGCGAGTAACATACGAATTCACAAGTCCGAATTAGAATCCGGAGGCGACCATGCTGGAGAAGTATTTCGATCTCAAGGGGAATTGCACGACTCTCAAAACGGAGATCACAGCCGGAGTCGTTACCTTCATGACGATGGCGTACATTGTATTCGTGAATCCTACGATTCTCTCGGATTCGCACGGTGCGGGAATGAGCTTCTCCGGCGTGCTCGCCGCAACCTGTCTTGCATCGTTCATTGCCAGCCTGATAATGGGGCTTGTGGCGAGATATCCCATAGCGTTGGCGCCGGGAATGGGGCTCAACGCATATTTCAGCTACGTTATTTGCGGCGCTATGGGCGTTCCCTGGCAGATAGCACTCGGCATAGTGTTCATTTCCGGACTCGTCTTCACCGTTCTGACGCTCATCAAGGCAAGAGAACTCATCGTCAATGCAATCCCGGATGGATTGAAACTCGCAACAGCTGCCGGCATTGGGCTATTCATTGCCTTTATAGGGCTGCAACACGCCGGCATAGTGGCGCCGGACCCGAACACCTTTGTCACATTCGGCGACCTGTCGAAGACCCCGGCACTCGTGGCCTTGTTTGGCCTCATCCTCACATCCATCCTGGTGGCCCGAAAGGTAAAAGGTGCAATCCTATACGGCCTGCTCGCCGCCGGCATCGTGGCAGTTCTTTCAGGAGTTACCCAATTCAAAGGTATCGTCAGCCTGCCCGATCTCAGCTCGGCCACGCTCAAACTCGATATCCTGGGAGCCCTGAGCTTCGACTATATCGTCCCGATAGTCGTCCTCTTGTTCTTCGATATGTTCGACACCATCGGCACTCTTATAGGTGTGAGTGAGCAATGTGGCCTCGTTAAGGCCGGTAGATTGCCCAGAATCAACCAGGCGCTATTGTCCGACTCAGTCGGCACGATGGCAGGCGCGGTCTGCGGGACATCTACCGTTACGAGCTACATCGAAAGTGCGGCCGGCGTAATGGAGGGTGGCAGGACAGGGCTCACAGCAGTGTTGACCGGATTTCTATTCCTTGTTGCCATGTTCTTCACACCCCTCGCCCAGGCGTTTGCGGCCGGATGCGTGACGGCGCCAGCGCTCGTCATCGTCGGATGCCTGATGATGCGCAGTATCACAAAGGTCAAATGGGATGACTTCAGCGAGGCGATTCCTGCATTCCTGACAATAATCCTGATGCCGTTGACCTTCAGCATCGCTCATGGTCTCGCCCTCGGCTTTAT
Organism: Candidatus Coatesiibacteriota bacterium; assembly: GCA_016929465.1. Lineage (GTDB taxonomy): Bacteria > B130-G9 > B130-G9 > B130-G9 > B130-G9 > JAFGIT01. Next base: position 1,759 of record JAFGIT010000360.1, read on the forward strand.
CAGCTTCCCCATTCTGAAGCTCGCGGCCGGCAAGTCAAAAGAGGTCCATTGGCTGGTCTATATCCTCGCAGCGATATTCCTGCTCCGATACATTCTCATCTAAGGCAGGATACTTCTATGTCCCGGGAGCGTTCAAAGGAACAGGAGGAATTCTTAAGAGAGATCAACAGTGGCCTGCCGGATGGGATCAACTGGAAGCAGGGTGCAATAGACTACCTGACACAGCTGATAGAATCACAAGGTCCCCATGCCGAACGGTATCATCTCATAAAGCCATTCGTTGGAGGCCCTGACTTCGCGCCCTTCATCGATGATATGCGCCAATTTCTGAATCTTATCGAGAAGCTCGATCTACCGATGAGAAGCTCCATCGTGGATGTCGCATGTGGCCCCGGATGGATGAGCTATTACCTGGGCAAACTCGGACACAAGGTGCTGGGCATCGACATCTCGGCTGAAATGGTCGAGATCGCGGCGAGAAGGCTGTCGTCAGACCCATACCCTCCTTATCCTGATTCACCCTTTCAAGTAGAATTCGCCGTGCATGATATCGAGAGCTCGCCTATCGGAGCAGCGGGGCCTTTTGATGTCGCTATTCTCGCCTCTTGCCTGCACCACTTCCATGATCCGGTTGCGGCACTCGAGAATCTCACAATTGACCTCAATCCGGAAGGGCTGATCGCTGTCGTCGAGGGTAGTAAGCCCGAGGAAGACACCGTCTATCACCGAGAGAATCTCGAGATAATGGAAGGATTTCATACTCTCGAAAGACCATACTCGAGAGGACAGATAGCCAGACTGCTTCGACTCACAGGCTTCGATCACTTCGAGTTCTACTACCCAATAAACGGGCTCTTCCCGCAAAGCCGTCAGGCTGCAAATGATATAAGAGACCGCATTGTCAACGGGATGGAATGGAACATAGTGTTCGCATCTCGATCGAAAGAAGGGATGAAGCGGATCAGTGAGACGTTTGACAGAGGTTCACCGGAGAAGCCAAGTATGGAATTCCTTAGTGGCTTCTATGATATAGAGACCGACCCCGGCGGCGAGTTCAGATGGTCAAGCCCCAAAAGCACCATTTCCATCAACCGCGTTGAGCAATTGGAGCTTATCCTTGGCAGTCATCTACCTCGAGAGACTGGCCGGCAGCAGAATATTTATGTGTTCATCGACGGCAAAACCAGGGAAAGAGTCGCTCTGACAGCGAGTCAGCCGAGGAAATCAATTCGGCTACCCGACATTTTTGCGGCCTCGAGAATTGACCTCTATTCAGACTGCGCATTCTCGCCCAAGTGCTCCGGGGGCGAGGATGAGAGAATTCTCTCTTTCATGGTTAGGGTTGGAGCGCTGGGGAATTCGTGATCCTGCTCACCTGCTCAGTTGCCCAGCCCTGAATCAGAGCTTTCCCTTGACCGCCGCGACCTTGCCCTCCATAGTCAGATTCTTGTCTCGACGCTCATCGATCTTGATGGTTGTAGAGACCCTGACCACGTCATCCGAGAAGAGAGAGCTGTGCATCTTCGCGGCCACCGAAAGGACCTGATCGAGCTCGCCCTCGACGATCGTCGCCATTGGCGTCAGCTGGTGCTTCAATCCGCTCTCTTGGAGCACCTTCATACTGGCCGCGACGTATTTGCTGAGGCTCGGTGATTTTGTGCCCAGTGGCACAACAGTGATAGAACAAACGACCATATCTACTCCTCCTTCGAAAGACTCGATGCTCTTCTCATGGCACATATTTGTCAGAGCATATCACAAATCTTGACCGAATTATCCGCCTCGTGACGGCAAGATCAGATACATTGCTCTATAAACGGCCTCAATGCGCAGTGGTCGATCAGGCGGGACTTGAAGCCATCGATCTCCATCGAGCTCAGTATCGCCCGCTCAGTAAGGTATTTGGCCTTTTCGGCTGCCACATCGATGCGCTTGCCTAACACCAATAACGACAGTAGCGCCGACGAGTAAAAGCAGCCGGTTCCGTGCACCGTCGGAAGTGAAAGCTGCGAGGCCAACTCGGTCTGAGCCGGTATGAAGGACTCATGCTTGCTCGACAGCAAGAAGTCCTCCCCCCCAAAGCGGCCGCTGCACTTGATAACGACTGCCTTCGGCCCCATCTGGAGCAGTCTCTCGGCACTGGTCTTGATGTCGTCTCTCGTCTTTATTTGCATCTCGGTGATATGCTCCGCCTCATCGAGATTTGGCGTGATGATATCTGCGAGCGGAAAGAGCTTCTTCACCATTGCTTGCCTGCCCTGTGCACTCAGTATCTGACGCCCGCCGGATGAGAACTGAACAGGGTCGATAACGAAGAGACCATCATAATGAAGCTTGATAGAGCTGTTGAGCACATCGATGGTTACCTCATCGCATATCAGTCCGGATTTGACTCCGGCGATATCGCCGAATTTCAGGATTGTCTCCAGGGACCTCCTCATCCGCCTCGCATTCGCCCGAGAGAGCTCCAGGACCGCGTCCGGAGTCTGAACAGTCTCCGCCGTCATGACGCCAAAGCCATAAAGCTGGAAGAGTGAGAAAGTCTTGATGTCCGCGAGTAGCCCTGCGCCCCCAGTATCGTCGAAGCCCGCGATCGACACCACACACCTCCTTGGCTCTTCGGTGGGTCGCTCTCCTTTCCGCCATTTCAGTTCTGTGCTACCGGTCGTCTTGCCCTTCTTCATCTGGCTTGAACGATTCGCCTCCTTCCCTTGATCGCTCGCTAGCCTCGGCGCGTCTGAAATAGCGTATCGTCGGGTAAGCCAGCTCAATATCATCATGCTCTTCGAATCTGAGGAGTATCGCCTCCCACAGGTGATGCTCGCTCGTTCTTCGTTCACGGGGATGCGTCAGATAGCGAATCGTGAGATTCACCCCGTTATCACGCACTTTAGTATAGACTATCGGAGTGAGATTCCGGAAAAATATCATATAGCGCTCGGCCGCCTTCCTCAGCTGCCTCCTCGCTTCTTCAGAAGCGTCAGAAAGGACGCTGATCGCGATCCCATAGATTATCGTCTTGGCCTTCTGCCAGTTGCTCTCGAACGTCAGAGTAACCGATAGCTCATTCCAGATGAAGTTGAAGTCCTTCGTGTAGTTCATGAGTGGATCGGATAGGACCTTCATATTCGGCACGTGGATGATTCGTCCAGTGCTTTGATCGGCTTCGACCCAATTTCCCACCTCCAATAGCGTGAACTCGAAGAGCCTTATATTGATTACGTCTCCTGTCAGGCTGCCGATCTCTATCCTGTCCCCCACCCCAAAGAGCCGGCGAGAGTGAATCAAGATCCAGCCGGCAATGCTCGCGATGAGCTCCCTTACTGCAAGCACCAGCGCTGCCGCAACCAGCCCTAATAGGGTAGTTATCGACTGGAATATGTCGGACCACAGCCAGCCGATGAGAGGCACGAAGATGAGCGTCATGAGATAAGTGATCCTGCGGCGCCATATATAGCTGCGGGTCGCATCGGTGATTCGACTGTGCAGAACTCTGAGAGCCAACAGACGTAAATAAATGAGGATTATCAGAAGGGCGATCGTGGCAAGTGCTCGTCCTTGAAAGGACGCATGCTCCAACCACCACTGGTGAATCTCTGAGAACATCTTACCTGGAGAAGCCTTCCTTCAGACCGCTATTCCCATCGGGGAGTACGTAGCTGAATTGACTGACATGACCCAATCAAATACCCGTTCAGAAGAATAAAGTCATTAAAGCCTCTTTCGGACAACGCGGCCTGCCTGTTCGTGCCTGGGCCAAATTGCCAGATTTCATAGATCGATGTTAATTTCGCCCTTTCTTCAAAATGGCTCGCAGGCCCTTGATGGCGCAGAACTCCCCGCACATTGTGCATACATCGTCTTCCCGCGGCTGCGACGCCGTCCTCCTGCTGAAGCAACTTGGATCCAATGAGAGCTTTCTCTGTGTCTCCCAGTCCAGGTCGTACCTGGCCTGGGCCATCTGCTTATTGCGCTCGATCGCGCCGGGTATCCCTTTTGCGATATCCGCTGCATGAGCCGCAATCCTGGTCGCTATTACGCCGGCACGAACGTCCTCCAGCGTGGGAAGAGCGAGATGCTCCGAAGGCGTAACGTAGCATAGGTAATCGGCCCCGGCCGAAGCAGCGATAGCCCCACCGATTGCGCATACGATGTGGTCCCATCCGGGGGCTATGTCCGTCACCAGGGGACCCAACACGTAAAAAGGTGCCCCATTGCACAGTTTCTTCTGCAGCAAAACATTCGACTCGATTTCAGGTATCGGGACATGACCGGGACCTTCGATCATGCACTGAACATCCGCCTCGAGCGCGCGCTTCTGTAGCTCCCCAATCTTCAGAAGCTCGGCTATCTGCGCCCTATCCGTAGCATCGGCAAGCGATCCGGGCCTCAAGCCGTCTCCCAGGCTCAGGCATACATCTCGCTCCTTCACGATTGATAGCAGCCGATCGAACTGGTCGAAGAGTGGATTCTCCTTCTCATTGTAAAGTATCCAGCTCGCGAGGAATGATCCGCCACGACTGACTATATCCGTTAGGCGACCCTGGCCTATCATTGTCTGAACTACGTCTTTGGTGACACCGCAATGCACGGTGATGAAGTCCATGCCATCTACGCAATGGTCCTCTATTGCCTTAAACATATCGTCGGCAGACATCCGCACGACACCTCGTCCCGAGGTCGAAGCGGAAACCGCAGCGTCATAGATCGGTACGGAGCCGATTATGACGTCACTTGCATCAGATACCGCCTTCCTGATGGTCCTGAGGTCCCCCCCTGTACTAAGGTCCATCACTGTGTCTGCCCCGGCATCCACCGCCGCGATTGCCTTCTTAACCTCGAGGTCTATGTCCACATGATCGGTCGAAGTGCCTAAGTTGGCGTTGACCTTGGTCGTCAGCCCCTTGCCTATTCCGCAGAGGCGCTTGTGTTTGCGGCCTTTATTGCAGGGGATGACAAGGTGTCCGGCCGCCAAACGGCTCGAAATAATCTCGGGGGAGACACCCTCATCCGCAGCCACCTGCAGGACCTCGGGTGTGATATTCCCCTTACGAGCCTCAGATACCTGTGTCATATATAAAAGAGTTCCCTTCAGATTGCGCCCCGCGCTCTAACAGCCCCTGATGTTGACCAGGCGGAACGGCGTCGATTGGTGATGCAAAAAAGAAGGGCGAAGCGAGAATTACTTCGCCTCACCCTTCTCCGAAATTACAAAATTCTACTCTTGGTTACTTGTGCACGGATGGCTGCACGAATGCGAGCGGGTAGCTCGTCTTGTTCGTCAGGTCCGTAATGGCACCGTAGAGCAAATATTCACCCTCTTCCCAGATTACGACCGCACGGCCGTTCATCTTCGATACACCGGTGAAGAGAGTATCTCTGACATTCAAAAGCCACATGTTGTTCGGCGAAAGCTCTTGATCGGCTATGCCGACTATGCTGCCCTCGCTGTCAAAGAAGTTAATGCTGACAACACTAACATCCTCCGCCCTGCTTGCCACCGATA
>JAFGIT010000361.1 GCA_016929465.1 Candidatus Coatesiibacteriota bacterium
CGCCTTATGTTGGCGTGCTTCTTGGCATAACGAGGCAATGCGTGTTCGATATCTGCGACAAGCTCAACCAGAAGATCATCGAGCGCAACTTCGTCATGCACGATGTTTATACTGCAGATGAGGTCTTCTTGACAGGTTCTGCGGCGGAGCTTATTCCGGTCGTTAATGCCGACGACAGGATAATCGGTGATGGGAAGCCGGGCCCGATCTTCAAGAAGCTTCTGGTCGAATTTCGTGAGATGACGCAGCACAGGGGAACTCCGGTCTACGACTGATATTTATTCTATGGCGGCTCAATAGCCGGCAAGGAGGTTTTGATGAGTAAGAAGATGACAGCAGGGGTGGTGTTTGCCCTTGCGCTTATGGCGATATGTCTGGTGACCTTTTTTCAGGCAGGCATTTCTTCGGCGATTCCCTTGACCCGAGAGCAGGTCGAGTCGCTGGCGAGCCGCGGCGAGCTCGAGCAGGCATTGGCGGCGAGGGATTCTGCCCTGGAAGGCTTCAGAAAATCGGCATTGGAGAAGCACACTGAGAGGCTATCGGTAGGGGATAGGCGTGCCTTGCTCATTCTGGTGGACTTCGAGGACAATCCAGCCCAGTACGGATTAGACCATTTCCGTGAGAAGCTCTTTAGTAAGGACGAATTTCCCACAGGAAGCTTCCGGGATTTCTACCTCGATAACTCGTATGGAAAGTTGGACATAGAGGGGGATGTCGCGGGTTGGTATCGGATGCCCAATGACTATTCCTACTATGTCAACCACTACTACGGTTTCGGCTCCTATCCGCAAAATGCACAGAAGCTGGTCGAGGATGCAGTGTCAGCGGCAGATGAGGACGTCGATTTCTCGGACTATGACAACGACGACGACGGCATAGTCGATATGTTGATAGTGGCCCATGCTGGGGTGGAGGGTGCTGGTGATCCCGACGGGATATGGTCTCATGTATCGGCCACGAGTGGGTTTTTGCCGACAGATGGGGTCTATGTATTCAAGTTTGCGATGTGCCCCGAGATATCTTCGATAGGCGTCTATTGCCACGAGTTTGGCCATGTTTTGGGGCTGCCCGATCTGTATGACACGGACTACAGCTCAACCGGGGTGGGCTCTTGGACTTTGATGGCGTCCGGGGCGCACAATGGAGGGGGAGAGACGCCCGCACATTTGGATGCCTGGTGCAAGATGAGGCTTGGGTGGATAGAGCCGATTCTGGTTGAGGAGAAGCTGCCATCAGCGCCTATTCCGGCTGTGGAGAACGAGCCGGTTGTGTATCAGCTGTGGACGCTTGGCAATGTTGAGGATGAGTACTTCCTAATCGAGAACCGGCAACGGATCGGATTCGATGCGGAGCTCCCCGGCGACGGTCTGTTGATCTACCACATAGACAATAGCGTTCGAAATAACCGCGACGAAAATCACTACAAGGTGGCCGTGGAACAGGCCGATGGGCTGTTCGAACTCGAGTCCGGCGGGCGAGCCGATTCCGGCGATCCATTCCCGGGTATCACTGATAACAGGCGATTCGACAGCTATTCCACCCCGAATAGCCGTGACTATGGAAACAATAAGACCCATGTGGAGATCGTCGCGATTAGCGATTCAGGACTGGAGATGACCGCTAACATCGCCGTCAAGGAGACATCACCGGACTTTCTCCTGGCCACGATCGACATCGAGGACCAGGACGACGGGGAATTCTCGGCCGGTGAGACCTTGAGTATGCGGTTTCGAATCGAGAATCGTGGATTCGCTTCCGGGTTGGTAACCGGCGAGCTTCACACCGATGACGAGTATATATCGATCCCGGCGTCAACTGCGAATTTCCCTGAAGTCGAGAAGGATGAGATGGTCTGGTCATTGAACGCCGTCGAAGTTCAGATCAACCCTGATTGCCCTTGTCCGCATAAGGCCGAGCTGAGCCTTGACCTGGTGTCGGGCGATTACATGACGATTCTGGAATTCTCCTTTTACGTCTGCTCGACGTACACAGATACGTTTGAGCAAAAGGACGTCTTCTGGGAGCATTCGGGGCTTTCCGGCAGCGTTGACGAGTGGCATCAGTCAACTCAGCGCAATGCGACAGTTGGCGGCGTAAGGTCTGCCAAGTGTGGGAGCGAGAGTCGCTTTGAGGATTACAGACGCAGCCTCGATGATGTGCTTGTCTCTCCGATTATCGGAGTGAGGGAGGGCGCAATCGTGACCTTCAATTATTACATGGAGGCCGAGGTGGATGACGATGGCTTTGGCGTTGACGTAGGCCTTTTCGAGGGGACGGAGGATGGTGAGACCTGGATAGTTCTGACTCCGGATGGTGGCTATCCATTGACCGCATCCACAACAGAGAATACTCCCGTTGAGCCTGGCTCGCCGTGTTTCGGCGGGACGACCGACGGATTTCAGCAAATCTCCGTAACCTGTCCTAGAGGGCTGAGGCTTCAGCAATTCAGGTTCCGGTTCCTGACCAACGTATCTGGCGGCATGGAGGGCTGGTACATCGATGACTTCAGCTTAAGCCCGCCCAGCGTCACTTTCGAGCCGCCGGTCATATTGGCCGGAGGCTTTCTGCACACCCAGGTTGTTAGTTCCGGCGATGTACTTCGCGTGGTCGCATTAGCTACGGCATTTGGAGAGGGCAATTCGATCGATAGCGTGGAGCTGCTATTCGATGGCATCCCGCTCGGCGTTGCTCTATTGGACGAAGGCGGGGATGGTGATGACATAGCCGGGGACGGCATCTATTCCGCGCTCTTCCCGGTTCCATACGGAATTCCATCAGGTGAGTACGTTCTCCAGGTAGTCGCCACCGATGAACAGGGGCAGGAAAGTGCGCCGTGGCCTCAGCTACGAGTAGGCCCGTAGTGGGTATTAGATAGAGACAGAGCGACTGGCGGCGGATTCCCGGATTGATGGCCGGGGCCGAATCTCAAATGAATATAACGCCTTCGACCAGTTCCTTGAAGCTGCGAGGGAGTTGGGTCTCAGAGTCGAATATCGCTCCCTTCCATTCTGCTCTATGCCAGTTTTCTGCTTCTGCGAGGTTGGCATTATGGAAGGTCGCTCCGGCAAAATTACAGCCATCGATTCTGGCGAAGGCCAGCTCCGCCTGTCTGAAATTCGCGCCTGAGAGGTCAGCATTCTTGAGGTCCGCCCCGATCAGGATCGCGCCCCTGAAATTCGCGTTAATCCCGCTGACTTGCCTCAGATCACCCTCATTGAGAATGATGTTCTGTAGGTTTGCGTTGGTTAGGTTCGCACGCTGCAGATTGGCATAACTTGCAGCACAAACTGAGAGGTTGGCCCTTTTGAGGTCTGTCGCCGTTAGATTGGCTTTGGTCAGGTTGGATTTGGGTAGATCTGCCTCTCCGAGATAGGCGCTCTGAAGGTCTGCACCTGCTAGAGAACAAGCCGTAAGTTTCGCGCGATTGAGGTTGACCGCGCCCATGCTGGCATGCGCCAAGTCGGCTTCAGAAAGATTGGCCAATTCGAGCTCTGCGCGCCTTAGGTCTGCTTGAACGAATATCGCGCCTTCGAAATGCCCTCTCCCCATTTTGGCTCCGGAGAGGATCGCTCCGCTGAAATCAGTCCCTCCGGCGTTGGCGGCGAATAGGTTCACTCTCTCGAGATTCGCTCTCCTGAAGCAGGCATAGGATATGTCCGCTCTCGATAGATTCGCATCTTTGAAATCCGAGCCGGATACATCCACTCCGCGCATATTCACGCGAAACAGATTGGTTCCCCTAAATTCGAGGCCAGAGAGACCGAGATTGGAGAGGTCCGTCCCATAGAGACTCATCCCCGAGAGGTGTGCCCCTCCTGCTACTCGCTCAACGACCTGTGATCTGGATATTCTGCCCACTTGTGCTCCAAAAACGACTATTCGAACCAGGACGCCTCAAGCGCCCTCAACCCTACTGAGATTTCGTTCATTTTGCCGATGAACTTTAGCTCGGAGTCTTTCGGGCATAGCAATCGAATTACCGAGGCTGTCCAATAATTCGCTCACCGAGGTTCTTGGCCTACATCGTCACAATAATTATATATAAATCCCGAGGGTCTGTCAATTTCTACGAGTC
>JAFGIT010000362.1 GCA_016929465.1 Candidatus Coatesiibacteriota bacterium
GGGAGAGGATATAGTACTTACCGCCAGCAAAGGAACCTATGTATCCGAGGACGGACTCGAATTGAGGGCTATCACCGATGGCAGCGTTCAGCGAGACCGCAAGGGCGTCCTTTATGTCGAGGAGGCCTATAACATAAGGGGAAATCTGGGCTACTCAACGGGGAACGTCAATTGCGCGGGCGACGTCAAAGTAGGGGGAGATGTCCTGTCGGGCTTCTCTCTCATCGCAACGGGAGATGTCGTGATCAATGGTGTTATCGAGGGCGCCAAGGTCATCTCCAAAAGCGGAAGCGTGATGGTCAAAGGCGGCATTCATGGGCAGCAGAACCAGGCCTACATCGAGGCAAAGGAGACAGTTGCAGCGAGATTCGTTCAGGAGGCGACGATAATCTCCGGAGACACAGTCATGATCTCCGGGCACATTCTCGACAGCACCATCAAAGCCGCGAGAATTGTCGATGTGTCGTCCAAGCATGGTAGCGTTATGAACAGCCTCGTCCAGGCTGCAGAGGAGATAATCGTTCGGAATTTAGGGGGACCGGGCTCCAAAGGCACCGAGGCACGCATCTCTGACCTCGAGACAAACGCGACAGAAATCAGAGAGAACATCCAGAGACTGGGACGGACCATAGCTGCCCTCGAAGACAAAGTAGGCAGGCTCAAGGACGTCGTCGATACGCTCAGCAAGACCGGTGGTCGGGCTATAATGAAAGGCTCCGGCATCAAGAATTACGTCGAGAGGATAGTGAAGGAAAACGACAATCTCAGCAAGGTGATGGATGAAAGAGCCGAATTGAGGAAGCTACTCGCCAAGCTGCTCTGCGGACGAATCACGATAATCGATACGCTGTATCCCGGATGCAAGATCACGATAGCCGGCCTGAGTGAGACCATCAATGACCCCATACGGAAGCTGGTTTATACCGTCGAAAAAGGCGAGCTGGTAGCCAGACCTTACTCCCCCAGTTCCTGAGCTCAGGCGGAGAACCTCCTGGCGGGCCTCTATATTTCCAGGAAATCGAACCGGCCCGGTTCACTGGGCTCGAAGTCGGAGACCGCGAAGAGCCAGGCGTAGGCGCCGTCGAATGCGCCAATGAACTCACCAGAGGCATCTATCGAAAGAGACCTGTGTCCGCCCCTCAAATCTGCTCTCCAGAGTAGCGTTCCCCCGAGGCTGGCGCAGATGAGAGACCTGCCTTCCCTGAAGACCTCGATGAATTCTCTATTCTGGTTTCTCGCCACAGTTGAGTGCCTATCGGCGAGCTCCTTTCTCCAGGTGATGCGGCCGTCCTGCCCGATCAGGATCGCCTCATCGCGAGTGGTCCTGCAGAATAGGCCGTCTTCGAACGGGCGCAGTCTTGTGATAGGCGAGCCCAAATCTGCCGCCCAGATTCGCTCACCCAACAGGTCGAATGCCGAGACAACTCCCCGAGTGTCTCCTACAAAGAGGGACTCATCGTCAAGCGCGAGCCGACTTCCCCCCGATGTGAATTCGACCGAAAAGACTCCTCTGCCCTTGAAGTCAACCAGAACTGCCCGGTTCCCTTCTGCGACAACCATGTCCTCACCAGAGGGCGAGATCAAGAAATAACGGGCATCGGCGGAGTCCATCCAGGTTCTCATGATCTGCCCGTCCGCATCAAAAACGCATATATTGCCGCCCATATCCATCGTTGCGAAGCGGTTCCCAATGGCATTGACAGCAAGCATCGCAGTCCCCACACGTCTGCGCCAGAGGAGCTGGTCGTGGGCAAACGCATTCAGATATCCCTCGGTCGTGGCCGCAAAGGAGTACGACCGCGATGCGAGACACAGCGAAAAGACAGTCCCACCCAGGTTTGCTATCTCATTCGAGCGCCCCTTCTCGTCGAACGAGATGATGCGCCCATCAGTGGTTGCACAGATTGAATGTTTGCCTCCGGGAAGCACGCGAATCTGAGCGGTTTGGCGGCTACTGGGCCTGCTGAAGAGCTTCGCTGAGAATAGGGGCTTCTTCTCTGAATGGCTCCCTTTACCCGACGAGTGCTCAAGGAAGGTGAAACGAGAGCTGTCGCCCGAAGTGATCTCATAGCCATACACGACCCCCAATCGGTCGGCGACAATGAGATATTGGCTGTTGGCGTCGATGGCCCATGACTTGGGCCGGAATGGGAGATCAAAACTCGCGACTGCATCGCCGGCCTGATTGACAAAAGAAAGCCCCCCATTAATCGTCCCAAGTGCGATCATGGCGCATTCAGGCACGCACACAGCAAAGCTTATCGGCTGCTTGGATTTGAATGCGCGCGCATCAAGCCCCTCCCTGTCGAACAAGAATGCACCCATGCCAAACGCCGGCAGCGTAATCCACCTGCAGCACGGACTAAAATGAGGGAGCCCGCTCATGGTGTTGAGTTTTCTAACCCACAGCTGGTCGAATTCGCCATCCAATAGTGCAATCGCGGCGTTGGAGTTTCCGAGCAGCGCCAGGTCCTCTTCTGCGGATAAATCAATGGACTCTATCGACAACGGGATTTGCATTGTTCTCACTAGCTCACCTCCTCGGTCAAGGATCGAGATGCACCGGGAATCGCCTCCTACGAGAATCGCCCCATCAGAAAGCCTCATGTCGGAGGCGTTGATGACATGCGGATAGCGAGTCGTCCAGACCGTCGTTCCCGACAAATCGAGAAGGGCGATTGTGCGGTCCGCTAAGGAGACGAAAATGTTCGAACCATCGCGGGATAGCCGGAAGGACCTGATCGCCTCGTCAAATCTCTTCGAGAAAATCAGCTCGCCGCTGGGAGAGAGTCCGCATAGGTTGTTCTCACCGTCACTTAATGCTGAGTGACCCGTTACGGCGACGCTGGCCTCGACAAATGCCTGTGCGGAGGAATAAATCCATCTCTCCTGAAGGGCAAAAGACGGCCCGTCATAGGATACATCCATGTCGGGGACAAGGCTTTCCTCTCTTCCTCTGGCTCTCCTCAAGAGAGACCTCTGCAAAGAAAAGACTGAAAATCGAGCCCCTTATGAACCAAACACACTACCTCAATCGAGCCCAGCTAAATCCCGCCTACAACAAGCGAATCTCGCCTATTACGGGACAATCCCGGCGAATATGCCGCTATCGACCGCTCAGCCTAATGAATTGTGAGATAGGGCCAAGTATCGCTTCGCTGACCTGAGTTGTCAAAGGCAACAATCTCTAGGATCAATTGTCCAGCGGCGATTCCGCCAACTCCGGTGTAGAGAGTGAATGTGCCGTCATTCGGGAATTTATCGCCCTGAGTGCCATCGTCCTTGAGATACGCTTCCAATGGAGATTGGCCCTCGAGGAACAGCTCAACGCGATCGATGTCGCCCCACGTTATCCCACTCGAGTCCCTGACCACGGCGGTTATGTTCACAACTCCCCCCTGCGTCGAAGCGGATGAGCCATAGAGCCCAGCGCTCAGGATCGATGGAGTACCATCTGCGGCGTATCCGGATGTCAGCGAGCCGGTCTTGCCTTTGCTCGCCTTGTCTGCCGATGGAGAAAGGCTGTCCTTGACCGTGAGATATGGCCACATATCGCTCGTCTTTCCGGATGAGTCCGTCGCGGCGATCCCTACGAGATATTGGCCGGATGCGAACATCCCTGGGAAAATGAAGATGGAGTAAGTATATATGCCATCTCCGGCAATGGAGTCACCTTCCAGCCCGTCATCTCTCATTAAGAGACCAGTTGGCGCGCCTTCGAAATAGAGCTCAACCTTGGAGATGTCGGTCCTCGCATCGGGCGTAGAGACCTTTGCGGTGATGATGAGATTGCCGCCGTCGGCCTGTGAGATGTAGCTGTCGCCGAAAGACGCCTCCTCGATCACTGGCGGCAGATCATTTGATTCACCGACGAGGGCGGCATATATGTCAATGAGTCCGGAGCCGGTCCGATTCGCATCCCCAAGGGATCTCGCCCCGCCCTTCAACCGGCTGATAACCTCAGCGTATGGAGCGGTGGGCATATAGGAACGGATCAAAGCGCAGGCACCGGCTGCAAATCCAGCAGAGCAGGCGGTACCGTGAACATAATCATAGCCAAGAGCATATCCGTTTGCCGAATAAGAGCTGGCGTAAGTGGGCAGCGTAGTGTAAATACCGTTTTCGTCTCCAGGGCCCCCCGAGCCTCCAGGCGCGACAACGTCAACCTTGCGACCATCTGCACTACCGCCTGAACTCGAATAGGAGGTTACCTGGCCATTCCTGCCGGTCGCTCCAACTGCCAAGACACCTTCATAGCTCGCCGGATAGCCCGAGACACCAGCTGTATCGCCTGTACCGGAGATGACCAAGATGTCATGCTCCTTCGCGTAGTTCACGGCGTCTTCCAGCTGAGCAGATTTTTCGTCGAAGCCGACCGGAATCACCGCGATTTTGGCGCCCATATCGACGGCGTATCTGACCGCCTTCCAGAGAGCCTGCCGTGAGCCATCGAACTTAAGGGCCATAATCGAGGCGCCCCACGACACACCTGCCACGTTCTTCGGACAGCAATCTTGATCATGGAAGCTGGAGTTGTCATTGTTCGCGATTGCAGCGATTATTCCGGCGACTGCGGTGCCGGTCCCCTGCTCATCGAAGATGCCGTTGCTGCCGATTCCGTCCCGCGTGAACGACCATCCGAAGACATCATCTGTGAGGCCATTGCCGTCGTTGTCAATTCCGTCGGCATCCAATTCCCCCTGATTCCGCCAGAGGCTCTCACGCAGGTCCGGATGATTTGGATCGACGCCCGTGCTGATCAATGCTACGACAACATCAGTGCTATCTCCGCGCTCGATGTACCAGGCAGTAGGAGCATTGATGTCTGCGGTACGAGAAGGTTCATAGAGAGCCCATTGCTTGTCAAAACTGCTATCGCATGGAGTTATCATCCCACCGGCCGGAGCGAGGTCACACTCGAGGATGTTCATGCTGCCATCTGTGACCGAGAAGCTGTCAAAGGTGTGGTCCTGGTACCCAGATTTACTCACAGTCAATGTAACGTTTTCCGAGGAGTTCACGGCTCTGAAACATACTCTGCCAAGATGATCGGATTCCAGGAATTCCTGATCAGTGCCGGAGTTGACGACGACCGTCGCTCGCGGCAGCGGGCATCCCTCTGCATTCTCGGAACCATTGTTGATTTGAACAGCAACTGTTCCTGTATTCCCGGCTCGTCCTACGTCGATTCTCGCCACGGTCATCGCATTGTAATCAACTGTCCAGAGGTACAGACCGTCAAAAGCCATGTCATAGAGCGTTCTTCCACCAGTGGTGAACCAGGAATCGATGCCGCCGTCATCTCTCCGAGTGAACATGATGCTTTCGCCTTCTTTGCACGTCGCAGAGATGAATAGGCTCTTGCCGTCCGCCGCCAGACCGAATCCCTGAATCAACTCATAGCCGCCTACGCTCGCTGGGATATCAGCCCTCCCGACCTCTGTTCCCTGCCGGCTGTACCAGATGAGAGTCCCGCCGCCCGAAGCTGACTTCAGACAGGCCAGATTCTCACCATCATAGGCGAGACCTATCATCCGTCCATCAACGGTGAAGGAAGAGACCAAATCTCCGTTCAGGGGATTGATGCACAGCAGTCTGGGAACGGATCCTGAATCCAGGACCCAGACATTCTCACCATCCCACGCACAGCCTCTCGGCTGAACTTCATCAATGGAATTCACGATGTAATCAATAACGAATGATTCCCTGGATGTGCCTCCCACCGTATCGAGGACGTAGAGCATGGGCGTCACCAATTGCCCTAATACCACCACTCCGGAGCAGTAAAGAAGCCCATCCTCATCGACGGCCAAGCCTCTTGGGCTCAACTCCTGAGGTGCATCGAATTCGTAGCCGATATAACCGGTCTCCGCCGCGGCGTGGCCGATACCCAAAGTGGAGATGGCTAGATAGCCAAGAAACGCCAGTGATGAGATTGCCCTTTGCATGAGTCTTTTTCCCCTTGTTTTTGGTAGCTTTCTTGATTTCTGAAACAACTGGACAGTGCTCGAAGTTCCCGCCTCAGAGCATGTTCGTGGCCCATTGACGGCGCACAATAACGGGCGGGGATCAGTTCCAAAGAGCAAGAAATCGCTGGATGCCGATACTTGCGTTCCGCAGCCTCGTCATAGATAGCGAGGGCGCAGCAACATCTTGGCTATCCTGGGCAGAGCCCTGGGGCCAAATTTCTTACTCATTTCGAGAAGAGGCGCCGGTCTAAGCCAGAATTTCCTCATCGCACCGAGGATGTCAGATACTACGACGTCGCCCCTGTCCATGCTGCCCATTCTCTTGACCTCTCCTTCCCCGAATCTTCTCCGCTTGAGAAGGTCAATCGACCTGGACCCCGATGTCATTCGCGCATCGAGGAATTCGATGGCATTCGCTCCGCTCTTTCTGGCGAATTTCACTGCGGAGACCATATCCTCATCATCCGGGAAGAGACCAGCAACGAAGCATAGACAGGTGAAGATGCCAGCAGCATGAAGCAGCCTGATCGCTCGTGATCGACAGTCCGCATCACGGTCCGGCCCATAGCCGAATTCAGAGGCCGCCCTCTCTGCATTCAGAGGTAGAACAAGGAAGACCATGTCGCACCCGGCTGTCTTCAGCTTCTGGATCGTCTGTTCAGAGAACGTGCAATCGCATGAGCGAAAACTGAAGGAGGCCGTCTTCAATCCAGCTCTGGCCATCTCCTCGACGAGCTCCTCCCACCACAGGTCCGGAGGAGTGAGATTATCCGCAATGAGCTCGAAACGCCGCTCGCCCAAATCGAGCAGAGCTGACCTCATTTCCTTTACTAGCGCAAAGGGCCTACGCAGATGTGTGACTCCGCCTGATATCTTTGGGACCAGGCAGTGCAGACAGTTATGTTTGCAGCCGGTGGATGCAAGCACCGGCAATCGCAGTTGGCCATCTA
>JAFGIT010000363.1 GCA_016929465.1 Candidatus Coatesiibacteriota bacterium
AGCAGATGATCCGCCGTGATGGTCCTTTCGAGGTGGATCTGGCCTATACGGTCATCTCCCAGGTGTGCCTGGGCCTGGACGCCGCGCACCGAGTGGGTGTAATCCACCGTGATGTCAAACCGCAAAATATACTCATTACCGAGAACTACGGCGTGAAGATAGTTGACTTAGGGCTTGCGAGGCATTTGGGGGGGAGTTCGGTCTCCCAGACCGGGATCATAATGGGCACCCCGGACTACATGTCGCCCGAGCAGGCGCGCGGGAAAAGCCTGGACGCGCGGTCGGACATCTACTCACTCGGTGTCGTGATGTATGAGATGTTCACAGGGAAGTTGCCATTCACCGGCGAGTCGTCTGTCGCGATTTTGCTGGCTCACATGAGACAGCCACCTGAGTCGCCGATGAGAGTTCGGCCCGACCTTCCGCCGTGGGTGAGCTACATGATCCTGAAGGCGATGGCGAAGAAGCCCAGTGGGAGGTACACCAAGACGACCGAGCTCCTGGGTTACTTCGAGAAAAGCATGGCCGAATCGAAGATGGCCGAGGCAGACGAGAAGCCTGAATTGGCTGAAAAGCCTGAGAAGCAAGAGGCGCAGGAGCCTGAGGTGAAGGTTCCCCATGAGTATTGTCCTTCTGCAGGGGGGCAGACGCATTCAAGGCGGAAGCTCAGATTGCTCTCTATGGCTCTCGTTGCATTCATCGCAATCCTGACGATCATCGCGATCGTCGTGGTGCGGACTCAGCTGGAGAGCCCGGCACAGATACAGGCGATAATTTCGGACGCGAAGGAGTTCGAGAGGCAGCAGGACTTCGAGAAGGCCTTCGAGGTTTACATCAAAGGGATCAAGGAGCTCCCCGTCTCGATCTCGCTCTATTTCCGGGCGGGGCTGGCGTATGTTCAGTATTTGTCGCACGAGCACCCGGTGCCGCTCGTTATCTCATTGATCGTCATTCTCATCTCACTAATCGCACCACTTTTTTTGATTCAGCAGAGGCTGAGACGCTGAGGCTCGATGACACTCAAATCCCCCGTTGCCATCGCCAAGTGCGCTTCCTACTCCCCCGCTGAACTAGATGCCGCAATTTCGCGCGTCTTGGAGCTCATCGAGATCGAGGAGTCCGGGGACCTCGCCGGGAAGAGGGTGCTTCTCAAAATTAACCACCTGAACGGGACCGCTCCCGAGGCGAGTGCAAACACACATATAGAATTCACGCGCGCTGTCATCAGGCATCTGAAGTCAAGGGGAATTGCGCTCTTCGTATCGGATTCAGCTGGGCCCCTGGAGGACACCTTGGGTTGCTTCAAGAGGTCTGGATATTCACAGATGTGTGACGAGGAGGGTGTGGAACTTGTCCCGCTATCGAGGGACGGCTATGAGAGGATCGACCTGCCGGATGGGAGGCAGATCAAGTCAATACTCGTCTCTCGGCTCCTGATGGAGGCGGAGCTCGTGATTTCTCTGCCGAAGATCAAGACGCACGTCCAGACCGTTTTCACGGGGGCGGTCAAGAATTTCTTCGGTGCAATTCCTCTTGCGGAGCGGCGTCGGCTGCATCGCCTGAATAAGTACGAGCGGTTCAGCGAGTCGATAGTGGACCTTTATTCCCTTTTCAGCGGTGGCATTGCGATTATGGATGGTGTGGTGGGGATGCAAGGGAATGGCCCGTCGTCCGGCGCGCCGCGAAAGCTCGGCGCGCTGATTGCCTCCCGGAACGCTGCGAACCTGGATGTCGTTGCGTGTAGCCTGATCGGATTGTCGTCGGGTCGAGTGCACACGGTCAAGGACACGATTGCGCGCGGGATGGCTCTGCCGCTCGATGAGATCGAGGTGTTGGGCGACCCCATCTCTGAATTGCGGACTCCATTCGACATCCCGATGCGGCTGTTGCTTCGGGCAAATCCGCTTATAGAGAGGGCTACCGACGTTATCCTCGGCGTTCATTCGAGTGCGCTCATTGTCTTGAAGGATAGATGCACTCGGTGTGGTCATTGCCAGAATATCTGTCCGGTAGGGGCCATCACGATTGACAAATGCTGCCGGATAGATTATTCTAAATGTATTAAATGCTACTGTTGTTTCGAGGTTTGCCCATACGATGCGATCCTTCGTAAGCAGCCGTTTTTGGGTCGCATTGTCTCGAGGTTGTTGGGGCGTAATCGCAGGGGTCAGGGGCAGGATGAAGGTACCTGATCTGGTCAATCTAATTTCGGAGCGTGCTTCGCTCCCGGTTGAGCAGACGAAGCCGATGGTGGAGGTGTTCTTCAGGTCGATCAAGAGCGCTCTTAAGGAACACCGCCGCACGGAGCTCCGTGGATTCGGGGCGTTCGAGGTGAGGGATCGGGAACCTGCGCTCAGGATGAATCCAAAAACAGGCGAGAAGGTGCATGTCGGACAGCGTCGCAAGGTGGTGTTCAAGCCGAGTCGGCTGCTTGTCGGACGTTTGAGAGGGGGCGCGTGAGATTAACCTGGGGTTAATATTATCCAGGTGGAATCGCTGAGATTATTTGTTAATCTTGTCCTGGAAGAGGATTAATTTGGGGACGATTTGTTCGGTGACATCATCTGCCGATCCAAGATACGTGGATTTTTAGGAGGTTTGCATGAGATTTGTCGCGAAGGCTAAAGACTTTTTGAAGGGATTACAGGACATACAGGGGATAGCGGGTCAGCGGAGCATTAATCCGATGCTCTCTGAGACGCTTATCGAGACAGCGGATGATGGAATCACCATATATGCGACCGACCTGACGGTGTCGCTACAGGAACGAGTGAAGGCCGAGGTGGCGGGCGCGGGCTCGATCGTGGTTCAGGCTAAGAAGATGTTCGAGATCGCGCGGCAGTTGCCTGAGGAGAAGGTCACCGTCGAGACAATAGATGGGAATTGGCTGAGACTTTCCTCGGGACATGCCAAATTCAAGATCGTAGGGCTTCCACCCGAGGAGTTCCCGCCGATGCCGGAATATGACCCTTCATGCCTTTCGGAAATCAACTTCAGCGCGCTCAGGTCGGCATTCGGCAAGATCATCGCCTCGATGTGCGAAAACGACGCTCGCAAGTATCTGAATGGTGGTCTCATGGAGTTAGTCCCTGGGGAGGGGACGGTATTCGTTTCGACCGACAGCCATCGGCTTTCATATAAGGTATCCGACATTGGATTCAAGTTGGAGGGTGACAAGCCTGTCCAGTTGATCATTCCCCGGAAGAGCATGGATGAGATAATGCGTCTCTTTGCAGACGATGAGACGGTCCAAATGGGCCTGGATAGGCGTCGTCTTCTTTTCCGAAGCGATCGTCTGACTTTCCTCTCGACGCTTATAGATGCCGATTATCCCGACTACAGGGCTGTAATCCCGAAGTCTTTCAGCTTCAGGGTGAAGGTTCTTCGGGAGGGATTGGATGCTGTCTTGAAGCGAGTCTCAGTCTGCTCGGATCCCAGGACCCATCGCGTGCGATTTTTCCTGAAGCCAGGAGCTTTGCAGTTGGTCGGCGAGGACGCTGAGATAGGCGAGGCGACGGACGAAGTGGAGGCGGAATATGAGGGTGATGGCCTCGCTACGCTTATAGAGAAGCAGAAAAAGGAGCGAGAGGAGCTCAGAAGAGAGGGCGAGGACAATGTCATCGAGCAGGAGCACGAAGACCGGCTCGAGATAGACTACAACGCTTCGTTCTTCGAGGATGCGCTCAAGAATATCGAGACCGCGAAGGTGGTCTTCGAGTTCTCCGAGCCGACGTCAGGATGTGTGCTCAAGCCCGACGAGGCTGAGCCTACGCAGTTGGCAATAGTCATGCCAATGGGCCGTTAGCAAAATTATTACCGCGATGCTTCCGATTAACGTAGCGACAGGACATACGGCTGATGACGAATTCAGACCAATTTCCGCGGCACATCACAGGCCAGCGAGTAGTCGTTCTTGATTTTGGATCACAATACACACAGTTAATCGCGCGTCGAATACGAGAGAGTCGGGTATTCTCTGAGATACTTCCGTATAATGCCCCGGCTTCCAAGGTCCTCTATGGAGATGTCAGGGGCATAATATTCTCCGGTGGGCCGAGTAACATCTCATCCGAAGATGCATTGCTTCCCGATTCGGAGATACTCGAGGCGGGCATTCCGATTCTCGGTATCTGCTACGGGATGCAGCTTTTGTCCTCGCATTTTGGTGGGCAAATTGGTCGGGCGAGCCGTCGCGAGTATGGCAGCGCCCAGTTGTCGATATTGTCTCACGATGGCATTTTCAAGGGTATTCCCGGAGATGGTGGGCGAGAGACGAAGGTCTGGATGAGCCACGGAGACCGTGTGGAATCGCTTGGCCCTGAGCTCAAGGCCATTGCGGAGACGGGCAATTCCCCACACGCGGCGATCAAGCACATTGATAGGCCGATTTTCGGGGTCCAATTCCACCCCGAGGTCGCTCATACTAGAGAGGGCAAGCGAGTCCTCGACAACTTCTTGTTCGAGATATGCAAATGTGAGCCGAGCTGGACCGCGGAGTCCTTCATCGAACGTGAGATCGCCGAGTGCAGGCGACTCATCGGCGACGGGAAAGTGGTTTGCGCGACGAGTGGCGGGGTGGATTCGACCGTGGTCGCGGCGCTTCTCTCGAGGGCAATTGGTGACAATCTCGTCGCTATCTTCGTCGATAACGGACTGCTTCGGCAGGACGAGGCGAAGGAGGTTGCTCAGATACTGCGAGACGGACTCGGGATAAATCTTATTGTTGTCAGCGCACGAGAGCGATTTTTGTCGTCACTGCGAGGCGTCTCCGACCCGCAGGAGAAGCGCAAGATAATTGGTAATCTATTCATAGAGCTCTTCGAGGAGTCAGCGAATCCGCTGAAGGATTGTGAATACTTGGCCCAGGGCACGCTGTATCCCGATGTGATAGAGAGCGTCTCGGTGAAGGGTCCGTCCGCCTTGATCAAGGGTCATCACAACGTCTGGGGCCTGCCGGAGCGGATGAAGCTGAAGTTGATAGAGCCCTTGCGCGAGCTTTTCAAGGACGAGGTCAGGCTTATCGGCAGAGAGCTCGGGATTCCCGACAGGCTCATCATGCGACAACCGTTCCCTGGCCCCGGGCTTGCTGTGCGGATCATTGGACCGATAGCGCCGCCGCAGCTGGAAGTCCTGCGGAATGCCGACGCGATTGTGCGCGAGGAGATTGAGAGAGCCGGTCTCGCTGATAGCCTGTGGCAGTGGTTCGCCGTGTTGCTTCCCGTCAAGAGCGTTGGAGTCATGGGGGACGAACGGACGTATGAGAATGCGGTCGCGATCCGCGTGGTAGAGAGCCTCGATGCGATGACTGCAGATTGGGCGAGGCTTCCCTATGACGTGCTGGCGACCATCTCTAGCCGCATAATCAATGAGGTTGATGGGGTTAATCGGGTCGTTTATGATATTAGCACCAAGCCGCCGAGCACCATAGAGTGGGAGTGATAAATAATCGCGACTCGGTTGGGTCGTGTGGGTGAATGAACAAAGGGGACAT
>JAFGIT010000364.1 GCA_016929465.1 Candidatus Coatesiibacteriota bacterium
AGACCAACACCCCCTCGTCTCGCTCGAGCGTTCTGTTTATGCTGTAATCCTGAAGCTCGAAGTCAAATTTTACCAGGGACAGGTCGGGCGAGCATTCGAGCGGCGAGATGATGAGTCCCGACACCTCGCTCTTCACTCCGATCGCCGCTGAATTTGTAAAGAAGAGGGCGATCGATAAGAGCCCCAGAATTACCGAAGAAGCAATCCTGTATTGCGTGAATATATGCACACATTGGTGCAACATCGTCTTATATCCTCTTTGGTGGCCGAATTAGTAAAGTTATTTGAGGACTTCGCGTGCGCCGATCTCCCAATTGCGGCCGCGCTTTGCCAGCTCACTGGCGCACATACGCTCGAAATGGCCCTCCCACTTTGGGGAGTCTCGCTTGACCGACGCCATGTGCTCCAGCTTGTCCAGCACAAGCTGAACAATCTCGTCCTCCAGTCGAAGCTCTGCGGTTATCGTCCGGTTTATGCAAGCACGGATGATATTCGGGGAAACCAGAAAGTGCACCCGCTTATCCTTAGCAAGATGATCGGTAAGCCTGAAAGCTATGTCGCTTATCTTGTCGTCATTTAATCTCATCGTATCCCCTCGACTGAGTCCGAGAAATGAATTCGGCTAGATGACCAGATTGCGCTCCTCAATGAGGCGCCTCTTTATCATCTTAAACATGTCCTGGTAGTTGATGTCCTCCCGGTACATCTTGTCGCGAAACTGCTCCAGCATCTTCCGAACTTCCTCATTGAGCTTATCCTCAACAAGGACCTGCTCGAGCACGAATTCATCCACGTTCACCTGGAGCATCTCGAGATCGGACTTATCGACCTCGATCAGCTTCTCCTTTCGCAGGTCTTTCAGTATTTGATGTGCGATGAATTCGATCTGCTCTCGTTTAAGTCTCATATTCAATCCACCCACTAAACGCGAATTCCGTCTTCGCTCGCATTATAATATCGCCATCTTTTTGAATATCGATCTCGAGCGAACCCCCGGGCATACTGACGCGGACAGGTGGGTCCACTTTGCCCAGCCGGTTCGCAATGGCAACGACTGCAGATGCGCCGGTCCCGCAGGAAAGCGTCCTGCCGGTTCCCCGCTCGTAGGGCCAGACCTCGAGCTCACGACGTGATACCAGGCGGACGAAGTGAACGTTGGTCCTCTCGGGAAACGCGGGATGCGACTCGATGGCCGGCCCAATCCTGTCGATGGGGACCCTCGAAAGGTCCTCGCAGAAGAGGATAGCGTGCGGATTCCCGACCGAGGCGGCGGATACGACGAATCTCTCCTCCCCGACCTCGAGAGTCTCCTCGAGGAAATGAGACTCAGCGTCACCCTTCACCGGAATGTCACGTCGCTTGAATAGGGCTTTTCCCATCATGGCCTCACCGACGAGTCCACCATCGGAGTCGTGAAGGAGCTTCGCAGTCACAGTCCGCGCGAAGGTGCGTATGCTGACGCCCGAGTTCAGCGCCTTCGCCATGCCTTTCCGCTCATAGGCGTATCTCGCAATGCACCTGAAGGCAGTGCCGCAGGCGCCCGTCTCAGAACCATCCGGATTGAAGATCCTCGCAACGAAATCGGTATCCGAATCGCCGGGCTTCAGGAAAATGGTACCATCTCCGCCGATGCTGAAATGAGGCGCGCAGACCTTTTTTGAAAGCGCACTCAAGTCCAGACCATCGACATGATCCTCCGTCATATCGAATAGCACATAGTCGTTCCCCAACCCGTGCATCTTGGTGAATTCCAGCCTGGTCACAGGGGACTTCACCTCAGCCTGATATCTATGGTCATGTCTAGCTATCCATTGAGCCAAATATCAGTTCTGTCACCTTGGATAATTCGGAGCCTCGCGGGTGATCATCACCCCGTAAGGGTGACTCTCACGCAAGCCAGAGGCCGTAACCCGAATGAACCGGGCCTTATCCTTGAGTTCTGCTATCGTGTGAGTTCCGAGGTAGCCCATCCCAGCGGAAAGCCCACCCATGAGCTGGCATATCAGCGAAGAAACCGAACCCTTATAGGGAACCATGCCCTCGATCCCCTGGGGAACCATCTTCTCCTCCGCCTCTTCTCGATAGAAATAGCGGTCGCTCCCACCGGCCTTCATCGCGCTGAGCGAGCCCATCCCGCGATACGCCTTGTAGCTCCTGCCCTCAAAGAGCACTATCTCACCCGGCGTCTCCTCGGTGCCGGCGAACAGGTTTCCGATCATTACGCAGTCGGCGCCTGCCCCGAGCGCTTTCGGAATATCACCAGAGTATTTGATCCCGCCATCTGCAATGAGAGGAATGCCGAGTTTTGCCGAGGCTCTTCCGCATTCGAAGATGGCCGTTAGCTGCGGAACACCAACTCCGGCAACGACCCGGGTAGTGCAGATTGCAGAGGGCCCGATACCGACCTTGACCGCGTCTGCACCGGCTTTGCTCAAGGCCTCCACTCCCTCAGGCGTGACAACATTCCCAGCGATGAAGGCCGTGTCGGGATGCTCAGACCGCAGCCGAGAAACCATCTGCAATACGACCTTCGAGAATCCGTTCGCCGTGTCCACCACGACTGCGTCAACACCATTTCGAACGAGGGCATCGACACGCTCCGGCGTATCTGGAGAAACTCCGACCGCGGCTCCGACTCTCAGCCGCCCACGGTCATCCTTGCTTGCCTTCGGGTAGAACATCGACTTCTCGATATCCTTGAAGGTCATAAGCCCAACGAGCGCCCCTTTCTCGTCAACTACAGGAAGCTTTTCTATCCTGTTCTCATGCAGCATCGCCTTCGCCTCTTCGACCGGCGTGTTCGGAGCCACTGTAACCAGTTCCTCGAGAGGGGTCATCAGCTCGCGAACCTTCTTGGTGGTGTCTGGCTCGAACCTCAAGTCCCTGTGTGTGAGAAGTCCCGCAAGTTTCCCCTCCGAATCCACAACTGGAAAGCCCGAAACACCATGCTCGCGAACCATCCGCTTCGCGACACTGACGGGCTCGTCGAGGCCGATTGTGACCGGATCCGTTACGACTACGCTCTCCGAGCGCTTCACCCTGTCAACCTCGGCGGCCTGGGATTTGATGCTCATGTTGCGATGGATGATCCCCATTCCCCCCTCGCGAGCAAGTGCAATCGCGAGGCGGCTTTCTGTCACCGTGTCCATCGCCGCGCTGATTATCGGGATGTTGAGTGCGATATCCCTCGCCACAGTCGTGCGTGTGTCCACCTCATGCGGAAGAATGTCCGAATGAGCCGGGATTAGAAGAACATCGTCGAAAGTTAAGCCCTGTTTTTCGAATTTCTCGTGGAACTCCATGGCACTGTCCCTCCTGATTATCGCTCTTCATCGCAATTCGTCGTTGCGAATTTGGAGCCCATATCGAAATATACACACGAACCCGATATACGGTCAACCCCGCTGCATTGGCGCCTGTTTCCCGGGCGGTCCTATCCGCGTCAGAATCGGCCGGGTATGTCTCAGATTGCAGGCGAAATGCCTACAGCTCTGGTGCTTTGATTATGTCGTAGATGATGATCTCGCTGACCTGGTTCTCTGCGTTGTGCCCGGCCGGGAAGCTCACATGTCTCATAAGTCGGAGCCAGCTCTCCTCATTCAAGCGCGAAACGAACAGGTCGGAGGTCCGATATGGCTTCAGAACGACCAGGAGTCGCCGCTTCCGCGGCCATTGAGCACTCACTTTCCGGATAACGGACCTGAACTCGTCCTCGAAATAGGAGAGATCATTCGAGAAGAAACCCGCCGGCATATAGCCCAGTCCAGCCTGCGGGAAGCGTATTCGGGAGACGTCGGAATTCGGATGGTAATATAGAAAGGGTGTCACCGTCAGGTCAGTAAACAGCACCAGGTCACTCTCAGTCGCATTGTTCGCAACCCAATTCGCAACATCGCGGTCGTTGCTCTTCCAGTAAGTCGTGAAATAGGCGTGAAGAGAAATCAGGAGCACCGCGAACAGGAGGATCCCGAGCGCTTTCCGAAGCCAGTCTAAGGGGATTGATGCAATACCGAGACCAAGGAGCATGTAAACCCCCGGCTGAACTATCGAATCGTATCGACCGGCCACGTAGATCGGCTTGCTATATGACGAGATGAAAGCGCAGGCAATCGGGAGAACCATATAGCCCAGGACCAGGAAAATGGGCCACGAACAGGCTCTCTCCGACGCCTGGCTTGATTGTATCAGTCGGACAGCGAATACAATAATCTGGACGAGAACGACGAGGGCCGCAGCCAGGCCGATACCCCAGGAGACCTTCAACAGGCCCGTCGTCGGGATCCGCCAGCTCTTGAATGTCAGGTGGAGCGCCGTATCGACCAGCATCCTGAGGTGGGGAGGCAGAATCCAGGCAGTCGTGTTACCCACAACCTGCCGGCTCAACACAATCAACCACGGCAGATACAAGAGGACCACTCCCGAAAGGGCAAGCATGGGTCGCGGGTCGCGCCGCTCCCTGCGCCTCGCGAGCAGATATAGCCCATCCACGAGCAGGATGAATACGCCGTAGTTCTGTGTATAGAGAAGCCCCGCCGTGATCCCGATGAACCAGGCGACTCGCTTTGGCGTCGGATTGTCCGAAACCAGGTGGCAGAAATAGACCGATAGAATGGCGAGAAGCGGAGTAAGGGAATACATCCGCGCCTCCTGCGAGTAATAGACCGCAAGCGGCGCAAACGCGAGCATTCCACCCGCCCAGAGACCAGCAGACCTGTTGAACAGCGAAGATGTAATGAAGAGCACCGCAGCAACTAAGCCTATCCCGAAGAGCGCCGAGAGGAGGCGAATGACGAACTCCGAATCCCCGAATGAAGATGTCCAGAAATGCAGCAGCAGGTAATAGAGCGGGGGAGATGAGTCATCGACCTGCATCTGAACGATGGTGGAGACATCCTGACGAGCAAGGACCGCGGAATAGGCCTCGTCCTGCCACACGCTCTGGTCCCCGAGCCCCCACAGGCGAATTGCCGCCGCAATCAAAATGATCGCGATCGCAGCCGCCTTTGTCCTCGATGTCCAGCCGCTATCCGATTTATCAGCTATCTCGTTGATCAAATCCTCACCCATCTCGGTGCAATGTGCTGCCAAATGCATCTTCAATCATGCACTGAGCCGAGGAAGGCCGTCAAGCCCGCTGTAGCTGGGGCGTCAATGTGGAGTGCGGTGCGCTCGCACCGCTTTCGATAGCCGTGACCCGGCACGGCATCTAATAAATTGCTTCTCCATTCCTGAATGTTGCTGAATGGACAGGTATGGACCTGAATGGACGCGATGGACTTTAATGGACGGGCGGAAACAAGCTGCCGCCTCTGCTACAGCTAATCCCGGGTCAATGAAATGGGAAATTCTCAGAAGCCTCCGTCTTGATGAGCCGCCGGCACCACATAGCCTCTGCAGGTCACTTGGTTATAGATGACTCAATAGGCGTGGATGAAGCCCCCCTCATCGACGCGAAACTTGACATAGCCGTAACTGGCAGTCGTTGGCATCCAGGTAGGCACCGAGGGAGTCGTCGAAAATATCAACTGCTCCCTCTGCCGGATGCTGAACATACTGCACTCGGAGTTTCCCAAGATGTCAAAAATTCGGATGCTGACAATGTCGCCGGTCTCCTCCGAGCCATTCACAAAGATAAGCAGAGTGTACCAATCGTCTCCGTTCTCCCAGTAGGGAATCAGGCCGTGACCCTTCGCGGAGTCCCAATCCGCAAAACCAATGCCGCCTGCCATCGCAAGCATCAATGTCAGAATTGCGACGCAAAATCTCCGCACGTATGCCTCAGCTGAATGCGTGTCCAAGTTAGACCGCATATCAGAAAAGATCCTCGGGGCGGAATGCTGGGATAGAGTAGCCAGTGCCGGTCATAAAATTGTAGATCACGCAATACGCGTGGATGGCGCCTCCGTCCTCGACCCTGAAGAGGATGTAGCCATAGCTCGCTGTTGTCGGAATATACGTCTCCAAGTGACGACTGGTGCTAAAAACCTGCATTTCTCCAGCTCGGATCGTGTAGGCATCCTCAGTTGTGCTGGAGCACTGATTGCCATTTGTGTCGAAGCATCTGATGTATATCGTCTCGTCATAGACCTCGGAGCCGTTGACGAACACGAGAATGGTCGCCCAATTCTCACCGGTTTCCCAGTAACCAAAGCCGCTGCGCACGCAGGCTTCGTCCCAGCCGGCCTCCGCAACTGCCCCTTGCAAGAAGAGGGCAAAGGCCAGAATAGAAACAACAATCGCATTAGTCAGTAGAATACTTCTCATGGAATCACACCTCTCAATCGTGATTTCCAATGTCAGATGACCGAAGGGGCCTGCGAATCATTAGAATCCCCGCTCCTGATGCAAGGCAGGGACTGTGTAGCCGGTTCCCGTCATCTGATTATATATGATGCAATTGACAATGATGGTCCCGCCATCATCAACACGAAACTTGATAAATCCAAAACTCGCCGTCGTCGGGATCCAGGTCGGAACTGCCGGCGTCGTGGAGAAGAGTAGCATCTCCCCTTGGCGAATGCTGAACATGTCACCCGTCGTGTTGCTCGAGCCTCACCCGTTGGTGTCGATGAAGCGGATGCTTATCACATCGCCAGTCTCCTCCGATATATTGACGAAGATCAGCAATGTGTACCAATTCTCCCCCGTCTGCCAATAAGGGATCAAACCATGGCTTCTGGCGGAATCCCAATCAGCCGATGCGACCGCAC
>JAFGIT010000365.1 GCA_016929465.1 Candidatus Coatesiibacteriota bacterium
CGCCGGCCAATCTACCCTCCAGGGAAATTTCCCTGCCCCATTGAGATACGATGCAGTGCCTTGATGCCCGCATCCGGAGACTTCCCCGAACTCGCCGTCACAAGCATAATCGACCGTCTCGTGGTCGACGTCATAGGCGGTTACGCGTGTGGTATATAGCTTGCCGCAGTTCTCGCATTTGGCAAAAAACGGAAACCACTTCGCCCCGACTTCATCAGAGAGCATGGGGACGACCATCTTCTTAAGAGTCTCGACGTTATTCATGACCATTTCGATGGCCTCGTTAAAGGTGCCCCTGTTGTATTCCTCCGAAGAGAAGACATAATCGCACTCGACATGGGTCTCGGCTATCATCTCGACCAGCTTCTTGTGCATGTGTTTGGAGAAGCTCTCGCAACAGCCGAATGGGTCCGGAATGTCGGAGACCGGTCGGCCGAGATACTCTGAGAGCCAAGACGGAAAGCCTCCGGGGACCTTCCTGAGCCCATCCAGATCATCCAAGAACGAGATGATACGGGGCTTGAATCCCAGGTCCTTTAGCGCTATCGCAACGAACTCAGTGCGCACGATCTCTCCATAGGTGCCGATGTGTGGAAGCCCCGAAGGCCCAAACCCCGTCTGGAGAATGACCTCTTTTCTATCGCCCAATTGGCCTACTATTCGCTTTGCTTCGCGGTCCGGCCACAACATTTGTTTGCACATATATGACCTCTTCTATTCAGTAATCGTGCCCCAGAATCAGCATGATTATGTTACCAGAATTGGGCCATGGATTTCAAGTTCGGCGCGTCTATTTAGCCGGACAGGGTCACTAAAGGGGGCACCCTGTGGCAATAGCGTATAGGTCTCCCCTTTCGAGAGAGAATTAGGCCGGGGCCTCCAAGGCTACATATCCTTGGAGGAACAAATAGACTCATCCCTCTGATGGTCCCTCATTCATCTTGCCACTGTCCCAAAGTGGGACAATCCGATTGCGGATTATCTGAGCATCAGGGACATCCCTTTTGCCACGTTCTGATAAGCTCTGATAGCGAGCTTAGTCTGCAAAATCGATCCCGACATTCCCCTGTCGCCTTCGGATGACAGAAGGGCTGCGTTGTCCGTCTTCGATATGAGGACAACATCGTTCTCCTGCTCCTTCTTGGCTTGAGGCTCGGTCTCCTGGGGCTTCGTGCTGCGCTCTACTTTCCGCAATCTATCGCCATATATTCTGTGAATATATTGCAAGGAAACAGTCATAGCTCCCTCCTTTTCAGCAGCAAGAAATGGTCGGCAACAAATGCCGAACCACACAACCTCGTGCTACCCTTATCGTAACTTGCCACTTGATCTTTAGCTGAATATCGGCTAGTTTTTAGCGCTTGCAAGTGGGGCATGAATTCCTCCTTGTTCGGGCGCCACTCAAGGCTTCTGGATAGTGAAATTGGTGGATTGTTGCTTGGTTTAGCTTATACTCTAGCGGCGCAGCTGCAGTTTCAGGAAGAGCGCGGATTTCGCCTGTTGGAACCTGGCGTGTTCACGGGGAAATGGGGCGAATTCCGCAATCAGCTTGAACGAGGGCTGGATTTTGAATCGGTTCTCTCATCGGACGACAAGCTGACCCGTGTTTTTCTTCTGTCGGCTCTTTCTGCCGACCCTTCTCGTGCCCCCTTGAGAGAAGGAATGGCGCCGAAGGGGCATATAATCACACGACTTTTTATCTCTCTCTTTGGGGATAATGCGCCTGCGCCGATATCGCTCATCCATTATCAGATAGATGATTCATGGGGCTACCTTTGCGAGACGGCATCCCTGGATGCCGCCCTGGGCGGAGCGCAGCTCATTAGGGGAGCGACCTCCTTGAATCAGCCGCTCGGATTGCTTGCCAGGCATTGTCACCTGCGCGCCTCGGTCGATGAATCCCTTTTGTCAGCGGCACGGCTCTTGGATGACTGCCTCATCGTGAACACATGCTCTCGAGGGCTAGTTATAGCGCCATCGGCGGCCGCGCCAGCAATCGCGGATGCAATCTCCAGGTTTGTAGCTGTCGCAACTCTATCATCCTCGGCTCGGTGCAATGTCACCGACGTCTATCCGACCGAACTCGCATTCGGATACAGGGCCAAGGAAAGGTGGTTTGATGAGTTTGCGCGCGACGCCGAGAGCATTGGGAGCGAAGGCCTCAAGTTGCTGGGATTTGATTACGGTCGTGAATCGGTTCGTGACCGGGCACGGCTTTCGAAGGCTTTCAGAGCAAGGAAGAACTTCGGTGAACTCGCTCGCATGGCAATGTTCAGCAGCCCGGTAGCAAATAATTCGCCCATTAGAAATCAATACGAATCGTCCGGGGCAATAGCCCACTGCGAGGAATGCTATCAACGCCCCGCGAGCTACGCCCTGCCAGCCACTCGCGCTCTATGCGAGCCCTGTCACTGGAGAGTATCAGTTGGCGCATCCATGGTCCAGAAGACGCTCAAAGACGATTCACGCTCATTTCTGCGCGATTCGCGCCGTTTTGCAGCAATTGCCATTCTTTGCGATCCCTTTCAGCTGGTTTTTGGCGAAAATTCCTCGATCTCTTCATCCATCTCAGCCCGAAATAAACTTGCGAGCGCCATCGATGCCGTCGCCGACGAGATCCAGGATTCCCTCCCGGACCCGGGATTCGTGGTGAAGCTCTCTCCCTGCGAGATGCTATTCATAACTCGCGGCGATGATTGCGACAGATGCTCAGATCTGGCCGAGAAGATACTGCCCAAGAGGCTGAGCGAACATGGAATAGGCGAGTTCGACGGCTGCCGGATGGGGTGTTCGGGCGCGGAGTATGGAGCACCGATCGGCATGCATGTGCGAGAAGCCATTTCGCATGCCCTCGGCGATGGATGCAGGAGGGTCCATTCGTGACTCAGATTCCTCCCGATTTCATTCTCCGTATCACATTCAGCTCGACGGCATCTCTCCAGGCCTTTGGCGAATCCGGCTCGGGGGCCGTGCCGTATATCTCAGGCGCTACCCTAAAGGGCGCAATCAGGTCCGCGGCGGATAAAATACTGGAGATGAACGCGGTCGCGCATTGCTCCAGAAGGGAACATCTTGAGTCATGTGAGAGCAAGCCATGCCCCATCTGTTCGATATTTGGCAGGAGAGGATCGCTCGGCAAAGTCGTATTCGAGGGGGCAATTCCTGTTGCGGCGCCAGGGAATGAACCGGATGCATCGAGGAGAGATTCACGATTTCTGCCAGGACGGCAAAGGCCAGGAAGACGTGAATGCCACGCCGGAGCAGCTGTTCTCTACCCACCGATGACTTTTGCGGCAAGACTCATCGTGCTTTATCCGCTTTCGAGGACAGAGGAACAGCTTCTGCTTTCCTCGGTGGCGACAATCAGGACGCTCGGGGCAGGAAAGGCGCGGGGGATGGGTTTCTGCACAATTCACTTCGAAAAGGAAGCCCGAGAGATTCATGAGGCAATCATCACAGCTGATGATCTCGGCGCCGGCGACAACAGGGTCGGCGTCATTCTTGCCGCTGAAAGCCCGATCGTCGTCTCGGAGGCACCAGTCGGGAGCACCTATCGCACGACTCTAGACTATATCCCTGGAGCAGCATTCAAATCCGCCTGCTTCGAACACATAAGACGCCTCGAGAAACTGGACGCTCTCGCGGCCGAACTGGTGAATGGCATCCTCGCCCCCTCAGTGTACTTCTCGGATTGCCTTCCTATGGCTTTCGGAAACCCGCAAACTCCGGATGCGAATAAGCTCCTGGACCTTCCGGAGGTCGCGCCGTTTTCCGCCGACTGCTGCAGCGACTCGATCTGCAGTGGGGATTCCATCGCATCGCGTCCGGATACTCTGATTCATAGCTTCGTGCTGCAGGAATGCTATAGAAGCGAGTTCCCCTATATCATCGATCGTTGTCGAGACCTCGAATACGACCGCGCAATCGCCGGCAGATCGACGACTATGCAAAGGGAAAGGCCGGTTTCTGTCCAAATCGATACCGCATCGTTCTGCCCAATCGAGCGAAATTCACGGAGAACCGTCTCGGATAGCCAGCACTGCGTCTCGTTCATTCAAGCCGGGACGTTGTTTGCGGGGACGATAGCGGGACTTCGGCCTTCCGGGAAGGAAGCACTCATGCGTCTTGCAGTGGAAAAGATCAGCATCGGCGCACTTCGCAGCCGAGGATTTGGGAGAATAACGATGCGGCTGAAAGCGCTGCCGCCACGACAGGACATCCAAGAGGCGATTCAGGCTTTCAACGAGTCCGTTAAGAGGGAGTTCGAGGAGATTGCCCGTGTGTGGAATGGAGCTTCCACTATCCATGCCAGAATGGTGAGTGAAGGCGCCCTTTTCTTCTCGATAGGGCTTTTGTCTGACCTCATGCTTCCGGAATGGACTCTCTGGGAGCAGGAGCAGAATCCTCTCGAGGCCCTCTTGGGCCAGGCGGGAATTCCTGCTCAGACGGTCTTTTTGCTGACAAAGGGCGGAAAAAAGGGCGGATGGAACGCCGCCTGCAGGGCTCCGCGCGGGCTAACTCAGATCATTCGGCGCGGGAGTGTCGCGATGTATAGAATAAATGCTGCCGGCGAAACCAAGAATGATATAATAAAGCGACTCGAGAATATTCAGGAGTCGGGATTGGGGCTTAGAGCAAACGACGGGTTTGGGGCGTTGAGCATCTGCAATAGATTCCATACGATAGGATACCCGAGGCCATGATGGACGCCGGATTTCGCGATCAACAGGCTATCGATTATTCGAGAAAAG
>JAFGIT010000366.1 GCA_016929465.1 Candidatus Coatesiibacteriota bacterium
AGAGCCTCACTGTGCCGAGGCCCGGAGCAACCGAGGCGCGACCGAGCCGATGCAGATGCGGCGCCCCTCTCGGCGGCACGAATATGAACTCGCCCTTCTCTGGTGAGTTCATCAGCTTAGCATCGGAAAAAGACACTCTCCCCTCGAACCCACGAGCACCGAACAAGAGACATGCTGGACAGAGCTTCGACGATCTCCCCTTAACGGGAAGGCATCGGTCTCTTCGCTGGAAGCTCTCCGGTGAGAGCTCTATCTCCGCGAAGCCACGGTCGGCGCCGCCCGAATCGGTGATCTGCTTGACCAGGTTCTGCGGCAGATTCGAGGCGCCCCTGTCGCGTGCCACGTAGCGGGTGCGCATGTGCTTGAGGCTCTGACTCAAGCAGCTCTTCGTAATCGCCTCGAAGTAGGTCCTTGCCGCGCCCTTGAGCGTGGTCCCTGGGATGATCGGTGCTTCGGGGCATAGTATAGATCGTACCACGTAGCCCTTCTTGAAGCCGAGCTCCTCAGAGAGCCTGAATGAGCCGTCGGAGATGTGAATCGGGGACAGGGCCTCAATACTGATCGACATCTTCCCCGAGAAGGCGGCGCTGGAGCTTGCGAGTTTTGTAATCTGCGAGGCGGGGACGCAGCTCTTCGCGTTTGGGAGACGAACATATTCGTATCCCTTGGGCTCTTTAGGCAGCCTGGCGTCCTGCCTGGAACGTTCCTCGCGAATTGTCATTTGATACCCACGAACCTTACAAAGCGAGTAATGCCGTCTTTCGTATATCTCTGCGCGATGATCTGGGTGGCTCCTCTCGGATAGTTCATGTTCGAACCAGAGTCCTGCCACAGAAGATAAGGAAAGGACTTGTCGTCGCAGTGGAATACCGATGCATCATCCGGGATATCGTCCTTCTTTTCGGACTCCCAGAGCATCGCGAAATGGCCGCTATCCCAGCGCAATTCAACTTCAGCGTTGAAGACCCTGCCGCGACTTAGAAGGTCGGACGGTGTCCCTTCGAAGAACTCAAGCCTGTCCGCTCTCTCCTGAATGCAGAATGCCTTCTCGAGTTCGAAGATCTTCCGGTAGAACTCATCGCCGTCTATCGTCCTGAAGAGACCGTAGCGAGGCATGGTCTATTCTTCCCTCTTCCCGGCCGTCCTATCTGCAGACGTTCGTTGCTGGGACACATAATCGAGCAGGTTTCTGAGCAGCATCGAGAATAGTGACCTTACAGCCTCGTTGGAGTTCACGACATATTTCAGGCCAAAGACGTCACTGATTATGTCGTATTTGATCGCGGCAGCCATGCCCTGGTCCGCGCCCGTCTCCGACCTCGAAGGCAGCTTGAGAACCAGCCAATCCTCGGTCATGTAACCGAATTGGCCGCGCTGCTTTTCACTCACCAGGCTGCCAACTCCGTAGATTCTCTCCGTCGGGAGACCGGGCTTGGCAAAAAAGAACTCGCAGCTGTCGAAGTTCAGGGAGACCAGGCCATATCCCTTGGATCGAAGGCCGCCTATCTGCACGAGTCCGTCGTCGATATCCATCAGCACTATGCCGATCATGCCGAGCTGCCAGAGCTCGAAATTCTCCAAGATGATGCGGGTCTCGAATTCTCCGCCGACGACTGCCTCGAAGTCTGCTGCTGAAGCCGATCGGCCGCTGCCGAGCAGCCGGTCGATGGGCAGCGTGGCCCTGAGCTGACGAGTCGGCGGATTCTGCTGGGACGGCATCGCGTCCTCGACCCAGAATCGACCAGCTGAGGCATCGCACCCGAAGACCTTGCAGGCGGCGCAAAGCGAGCTGGCGTAGAATTCGCCCTCCGTATCCGAAGTCGAAGAATCTGCACGCGTCTCGCGCCCGCAGGCACTATTCGAGAACAAATCGCACACCCTGATCCCGCACGAGCCAGCCACACGCTCGTAGTGATTGCGAATTACTCCCTTGAGCGACGATCCTGGAATGAATGGCACTGCTGCGGAATTGCCGTGCGGTGTCTCCACGTTGTGCTCGAATGGCAGCGAATTCTCTTCTGCGGTATGACCAGCTCGAATCAGAAGAGGTCCGCGAGGTTTGATAGCGATCCGCAGAATGGCCCTGTTATATAGCCCACTATGCATCGGGGGCCGCCTCTTTGTTGCCAAACAGGAGACGCTCGAGCGACTCCATGCACCTCGCCTGGAATTCCTTCAAGTCAACGTGGTCTGAGACAATCGCCTCAGTTTCTTCCGCCTCCTCGGGCAATTCCTGATTGACGTAGTCCGGTGACATGCTGTAATGGCCGAGGTAGTTCTTCTCGAGCTTATTCTCCTTGACCATCTCATCCAGTAGCTCCGAGACCTTCTCCGGGAGATTCAACTCCCTCCGGCGCTGCTTGCTGAGCCCAAATTCAGACGAGAGCAATTTGCCGAGCTCGCCCGCGTCGGTTGTGATGCCCCTCGACGTCATGAGTTCGAGGCAATACCTGAGGACTTCGCCCATGTTGTCAGTGGTCGGCTTGGGGATGGAGATGGCCGTCTCTGCTTCAGCAGTCTGCACCTCTTCGGGAATCTCCGTATCCGCAGCTCTAGTGAAGCTCTCGGAGACAAGTGTAAGCCCAGGTCCTGTCCGCTGAACGACGACTTTATTGAGCTTGATGTCCACCTGACCCAGCCCCAACCGCCGGCCGCCGCCAAGATGCCCCAATCCATCCCTGAACCTTTCCATCGCCCAGAAAATCAGACCGAGCTCCCAATCATGCGGCTCCGATACGATCATCTGGAAAGCGAATTCCGCACCTTCGGGAATGACCTCGATAGTGCGCTCGCTGCCCTTGAGACCGCGTCCGAATCCCCTCGAGATACCCATTGTGCTCTTGCGCTGCATAAATACGTCAGACCATTCGGAGCTGAGAATGAGGTCTCGGACGAATATCCTGGACGGATTCAGCGTCGAGCCGAAGAGCTGACATGCGGTGCATAGCTTGCTCCGATCGCCGGTCTGACCGCAGAATCGCAGAGATTTCTGCTCGATAGACTCAGGAAAATCGCACGCTGATATCGGGCCATCAGCCGCATCCTGGAGCGCTTTGATGGCTGACTGAATTTGGTTTCTGAGCGCTCCCTTCAAGGTGGAGCCTGGCAAGAAGGGCCTCCCGCGTTCGTCTCGGACGAAGGATGTCGAGACGGTGTCGCCGTTCACCGGCGCGCCGCCGACGTGCAATCCCGAAACGGTGCTGACCGAGCCGTGGAGAATGCCCTGTAACCACTTAGTGTGCGAAGCCGCCATTTCCTATCATCTCTATCTATCCAGAATCGCTATTCGTTCCCGACGATCGCGCTCTTCCAAAATTATGAGATTGGAGCAGATAAGACAAGTATAACTGAGCTGCGGCAATCCACAGTCCGGAATGCCATTCGGTTTTTGCCGCCAGCGCTGCCTCCTGCGAGAGTTGAAGAACGGCCTGCCTGAGGTCATCCATTATCCTCTGCCCGAAATTGCTCTGGTGCCATCTGCGATCTCGGGGCGACGCTGCCATGAGAGACATAATCTGCATCAGAAGACCATCCATCGAATCGGCCCGTCTGGAATAAAGCAGTAGGAAGTAGATACCCTCCTTCAGGAAGCTAAGCGAGGATGAATCGATGTTTCCTGGGACTGCGG
>JAFGIT010000367.1 GCA_016929465.1 Candidatus Coatesiibacteriota bacterium
CATATTGCCGAATGGAGATTGAACTCGAGGGACATTGGTGACGCCTGGCTCAAGGAGGATAGTCCGAAGAGAGTATGGCTTATAGTCACGCACGCCGATTATGATCGGCTGGCATCCGTTATGGACGAACTCGGGCCCTATGTAGATGTCGTAGATGAGATTAAGAAAGGCTGGAGCGGGGCCTATCTGCTCCAGCTCAAAGAATGAGCTTGCGGACTAGTGGCTCCAAATAAGACCGGAAATGGAATTGACGTTCTGATGCTATGCCCCAAGAAGCAGAATTTGATAGTCGCGGGTCTGGTCGTTCTCGGCATAGTGGTTCGGCTTGTTGTCTTTCTCTATAACAGAGGCTTTTGGCAGGATGAGGCATCGCTCGCGCTGAATTTGGTGGACCTCTCGTACTCCGAGCTTCTGGGGCGCCTGGAGAACGCGCAAGTTGCTCCCCCGCTATTCTTGATCATCTCGAAGTTCATGGGGCAGCTCTTCGGGCTCTCGGAATACTCCTTGAGATTGCTGCCACTTTTATCGGGCTGCTTCTCACTCTTGATCGTCGCCAAACTGATCCGACGCCTAGTTCCCGACCCGATAGGCATGTTCGCCATAGCCGTTTACTCCCTTGGGTTCTCCCACATAGACTACGCGACGAATTTCAAGCAATACTCGACTGATGAACTATCGGCCGCGATCATCCTGCTGATAGGCCTTTCCTGGGACCGGCTATCCAATCGCAGTTTGTATGTCACGGCAGCTCTTCTGCCCTTTCTGCTCTGGCTTTCCTACACTTCCGCCTTTCTCCTCTCGGGGCTTGTCCTCATCGCTTGTCTCTCGGCATTAAGAACAAAAGCAGCCGCAAGGATTCACGCCTTCGCTATAATGTTGGCCTCCACAATCACATCGATGGTCTCAGTGTATCTGGCAGCTGCGCGAAACTCGATCGGGCATGGGATAATGACCCAATACTGGCTCGCTGCGGGGGGATTCCCAGGAGGAGAGTTCGGCTGGTGGCCGGTCCGCAATGTTGTCGAGGTACTCGGTTCCTCCATCGGTGTAACGCGGGGACCGGCATTCGCCCTGTCCGTCGATCCATACAATCTTATTGCAGCCTCCTTCGTGACTTTTATCTGCATCCTTGGAGCATGGAGGTTGAGCGAGGGAAAAACCTATCGCTTCGGCATTATATCGGCCGCTTTATTGCTTTCAGCGCTGGCGGCAAGCCTGATTCGAGGATATCCCCTGGTTGGCGGCAGACTGACATCCTATTTCGCGCCTATAGCGTTCGCCGCTCTCGCCGCGGGCCTCGAATCATTTCACCGAATTATGGAACGAGCAAGGGCTGGCCGGACTGCACACTTCCTTGCAGCGATTCTCCTCTGCACGACCATCTTCCAGCTATTCGCATCCGGCGGACAGCTATTCGTCAGGCAAGACGTAAGAGATGTCGCGCGCGAGATATATAAGCGAGGAAGACCCGGCATTCCAATATTGGTCGATCCGCCAGCGCACAATATTTTCAGGCTATATGGGGGCCCCTTATTGAGCAGAAAGATAGTCTGGCTGAAGAACTCGGAGGACCGAGTGAAGTCCCTGGATAGCGGCTGGATAGAGGCCGGAAGACCTGCAGAATTCTGGGTCATAATCACGAATCCGAAGAAGGATGAACTGAATAAATTCGGTGTCGCGATCAGCCAATATGCGACGCTGAAGGACCTTATAACGGAGGGCGATAGCGGAGCAGTTTTGCTCGAGATTCGCCCGTGATACGAGAGGACCGGTACAAGGCTCGGAGTTGAAATGAGGACCGAACAAAATCCGTCGGAGCTAACGACATGGGTCATGGCGGCCGCTCTGTGCGTCTTTGTCCTGGGGGCGTACTGCCTTCTGCCATGTAGAAGTCCGAACGGCGATAATATCGGCTACTTCCTCACTGCGCAAAGCCTGATTGAGGAGGGGAACTTCGACCTGGACGAATTCAATTCCCCGTGCTTCGATATAACCACGATTCGGCACGGCGTCCACAGATACTCCCTCTATCCAATTGGGCCGACAGTAGTGCTCTACCCATTTTTTCTATTTATGAGAGCGCTCGGTATCTCGATTGCCGCGGAGACACTCGCTGCCTTCGTTGCCAAGCTCTTCATGGCTTTGACAAGCGCGGTTCTGTTCATGGTCTTCGCTCGTATCGTCAATCGGGCATGGGCGCTCATTTTGTCACTGGGCTTCGCCTTCGCGTCACCGGTCTTCTCGAACTGCGCATCGGAGTACTGGAGCCATGCTCCGGCCATTCTATTTGCATCGATAAGTATATACGCTGCGATGCAAAGGAGCAGCGTCATCTCCGCCCTGGTGCTGGGATTTGCATCAGCTCTGGCAGTATTATCGAGGCCACAGGTTGGGATTGGGATAGCTGCACTGCTCCTCTACTGGCTTTCCTATCAATCGCTGAGAAGATGGGCAATATTCGCGGCACCGATCATTCTCATCGCCATTTCGTGGGGCTTATTGGGAATCGCGATCTGTGGAGATCCATTGGGACCGTACGTATTGCGCCACAACGAGAGTCCCGGCTTCGGTGATCCTGCCCTCTGGAGCTTTTTGCTCAGCCCTTCGAGAGGATTGCTTGTGTACTTCCCGCTTTCAGCGCTTGCGCTGTATATCGCGCTCAGAGACCTCGCATTTCTTCCGCGCTCTATTTGGCGCAGGTTGCGGTCCGCCTGGAATCGGCTAGCAAACCATCCAATGCCGGAGATGAACCGCCTATCGATTGACGACTTGAGATCGGCCTCGGGGATAGCGGTTGTCGGAGGCATTTTAATGTACGCGTCGTATTTCAATTGGACAGGTGGCTGGTGCTATGGGAATAGGTTCACGTCGGATCTCTCTCCGTGGATTTTGATTCAATGTGCTGCTCTTCTGCGAGAATTGCGTGAATCCAAATGGCTTAGGGTAACTGCTCTCGCTCTTCTATCGCTGGGATTTCTCATCAATCTGCCGGGTGCCATTGACGGCTACGCGGATTGGTGCTGGGCGACTGATCTCACCGACAACTGGTCCCTCGAGAGAAGCCAGGTTTACTGCTCGTGGCTGGGCCTCCTGGGCCTCTCTAATGTTCAGCTTTCGATACAGGTCGAAGCAGAAGCCAAATACGACCGACTTGACCAGCTCTGGGCAGTGGTCAGATTGGACAATCCCACTCGTACTAGATATACAAGGTCTTGGATGGCGGTCTGGGGCAGGGATCGAGATACCGAGCCTTTCGAATTCTGTCGGGTCATCGAGGGTCCCAGCGGCATCATCTATCATGGAGACCGGCGCTCC
The DNA here is from genome assembly GCA_016929465.1 of Candidatus Coatesiibacteriota bacterium. Taxonomy (GTDB): domain Bacteria; phylum B130-G9; class B130-G9; order B130-G9; family B130-G9; genus JAFGIT01. Next base: position 3,316 of record JAFGIT010000367.1, read on the forward strand.
CTGAATATCCCGATGAATGGCTTTCTGGATACGTGCAGCCACAGTGAGGTGAAAGTGGAATTCGCATTCACAAATGAGTCCCTGGAGAGAGTCAGCAATATTGCTGCTATTATTATCGAAAGAGAAATCGCATCTGATCGAGAAAGCGATTCAGACTGATAGGTCAGATAGGCGTCGCATTCAGGCCCATGTCGTTGCCCCGCAAGCTCGTTGTCCTCCCTCTCTCGCCATTCGAGGTCGGTCGTTCGATTAGTAGTTGAACAAATCGGGACTTTGGGCATATTCTCTAGTCTATACTCGCTAGGAGATTAACCACTTTGACCGAAGAGTCTTAGGAAATGCCGACATACTGCGAATTCTGTCACAGGCCCGTCCGAGATATGAAAAAAATGGTCGAGGACACTGGCTTCATCTATTGCAGCGAGGATTGTCACTCGAGAGCGGTGGTGCTATTCGAGGAGGATGTGCGCGAATCGATAAGGCGATCTCGCATCGAGAAGTTCCTGTTAGGAGCCGAAGAGGAAGCGCAGCCTGGCTATCCCACACTTCCAAAAGGCGACGTCTCGAGGACCACGATGATCATAGCCGCATTATATGAGCGCCGTGGGGAATTCAGGAAGGCCATGACCTGCTGGAAGAAGATAGCCCTTCTGCACAGGGGCAATCTGGCCTTGAGAAAGCGCGCCATGTGCCGAATAAAGGACCTCAAAATCAAATGCTCGGTCAAATGCCACCCGGAGGTGGGCAAGTAGCCTCTTCCATGCCGTTCACGCTTAGTCCCTCCGCCTTGAGACCAAGGTTATAATTCGTCCTATGCAACACGAACGCTCATTCTGGTTCTTGCTGGTCATTGCCGCAATCGCTGCCATCGTGCTGGCATCGCTGCTCCTACGCGACCTATCGGGAGAGGCCCCGGTATTCAAGGTGGACAACTTCATGCTCGGGACTCTGGTCGAAATACAGGCGTGGGACTCCAAGCTGGATGAAGAGAGCATTCGTAATTCGATCCAGCGTGCATTCGACAGCATCCGAGCAGTCGAGAATGCGATGTCGGTCAACATCGAGGGCAGTTTCGTCCAGAAGATCAATGAATCAGCTGGAGGCCCCCCAGTCGCGGTATCGGACCCCGTCATCTCAGTGATAGAGGAAGCCAATAGGATATCGGAGCTCTCGGACGGCGCTTTTGACATAACGATCGGAGCAATATGTCACCTTTGGGATTCCTCATCCGAGACGGGCTCCCGTGCCCCTGCACCCGACGTGATCGCCGAGGGCCTCCTAAATGTGGATTATTCCCGTATCGAGGTCTCTGCCACGGAGGGCGTTGTCCGTCTGCCTGAAACGGGTATGTGGATAGACCTCGGCGGGCTAGCAAAGGGGTATGCAATCGACGCGGCAGCGGCGGCGCTCAGGAATTCGGGCTTGACCAACTTCATCGTCAATGGCGGAGGAGATATGGCAATTGCAGGAGTCAGGCCCAATGGGGGCAAATGGAGAATTGGAGTCAGACATCCGAGAAAGCCCGGCGAGCAGATATGCACAATCGGGCTCTCGGACCTCGCGGTCGTCACATCTGGCGATTACGAGCGATTCTTTGAATTCAACGGGAAAAGATACCACCACATAATGGATCCAAAGACCGGCTATCCCGCAAACAAATGTCAGAGCGTCACCATTGTTGCGAAGGAGGCAATGCTTGCGGATGCGCTCGCAACGGCAGTGTTCGTCATGGGGCCGGATGCGGGACTTCGGCTCATAGATAGCATGCCCGGGATCGAGGCGTTGATCGTAGATGCCGAGGGGCACAACTCGCATTCGAATGGATTCAGACGGTTCCTGCTCGACGGCCCGTTGAAACTCCAATGAGCTCGAATTGCAGGCGATTGGAGGGCTAACTCTAACGTATGGGAACTCATCCCGACATCTCGGTCATCATAGTCAGCTACAATAGTGCAGCATACATTGTAAGATGTATCGAAAGCCTGGTAGCGGCCTCGGAGGACGTGCAATTCGAGGTCATACTGGTCGATAATGCATCAATAGATGATACCCCGAAAGTCGCAGCCGAGCGCTTTGGCGAGACCAGTTGGTTCAACCTGATCGAGAGCAAGCAGAATCTCGGCTTCGGCAAGGCGTGCAATCTCGGGGTGGAGAGAGCCTGCGGCGAGTACGTTCTGCTTCTCAATCCCGATGTATTCCTACTGCCCGGCGCCCTTCGAGCTTTGCTCGATGATGTCAGTCACCTCGATGGATTCGGCGCAGCGATGGGTCGTACATTCTGGGATGACAGCCTTGAGTTTCAGGTCTCCTCACTCAAGGAGCTTAGCCCATTGGCGTCAGTGGTTCAGATGACGACAATTCGCCGGTTCCTCGGCGGTATATTCGAGGATCTCTGGGAGATGGACTGGGCGATGTGGGGAAGCGAGGAGCCATTCGAGGTTATGGGCGTTCCTGGTGGCTTTATGTTGATGCCGACGGACCTTTTCAGGACTCTGGCTGGCTTCGACAATCGATTCTTCATGTACTTCGAGGATAATGATCTCTGTTTGCGGATAAGAAAGGCCGGACGCAAGATATTCTGCCTGCCGAATGCAGGTGCCATTCACTATTGCGGCCAGAGCTTGAGGAATTATACCGGTCAGATGGCCATGGTCCAGGAACAGAGCCTTCTCAGTTTCTATAAGAAGCACTTCCCGGTACTCGGGAGGCTCCTGTTGGTGGCAATTCGCGCCGACAAAATGGCAAGAACCGCCGCGAAGTGCCTTCTCGGACTCCTTGCCGGCAAGGGGAGTAGCTCCGAAGTGCCAGTCGGAGGGCCCGACGGGATCGAACTTAAATGGGAGAGCATACCGGGGGCGGAATACTACTACCTCGAAGTCACGCAGGACCCCTGCTTCTTGCATCGGGTGGGCGCCCGTGTGACGGGAATCAGCTACTTGCTCCGCCATAAAGCTTATCAGATGCTGAATTCGGATGTATATTTTTGGCGAGCAGTCCCGATGAGGGGGACATGTCGGGCAGGGAGGATCCAATCGGGACGGTTTCGTATTACAGGAGACTTGGTGAAGAGGGGAATTTTGGGCAATGCGAAATAGGGAATTCGAGCCGCCGGCGGATATCCAGATTGCGAACTATGGGCATCCTGGCGACCTCAGCAAAATACTGTCGATCATGGAGGGAGCCTTTGACCGATCTTTCTCAGAGAAGCACTGGGAATGGAAATATCACGGCAGCCTCATGGGTCACGCTGGCAGCATTGTCATGGTGGACGGGAATGCTATAGTCGGCCACTGGGGATTCAGCGCAGTCAGATACAAGATAGGCTCCGGCGTCTATATCGGATACGTCTCATTCGATATGGCAATCGATAGAAACGTCTTCGGCCGGAGAGATGCTGCGGTCCGTCTCCTCCGACTCGGAAAGATGGCATACCACATAATTGAGGCGAAAGGGGCCGTATTCGGCTCGGGATTCCCTAACACTAATTCGCTGTTTTTAGGGATCAAGAGGCTCGGATGGATGCCGCTTCTTCACATTCCTAACATGGCCTGCTATCTCAGGCTAGAGCCGTTCCTGCGGAGAAGATTGAAGAGTAGAGTGCTCGTGAAGGCTGTGAGCTTGCCATGGCGAGCGGTGGTCAAGGTCGGCCTCTACGCGAGGTTCCTCGATTTGTGGCCCTCATGGGGAAGGAAGATAAGGAAGGTCGAAAGATTCGACCAGCGTGTCAATGTCTTGTGGGAAAACGTCTCGCGGAAAATTGGGAATGCTGTCGTCCGCGACATGGAGTATCTGAATTGGCGCTATTGCGACCCGCTGAAACCCGTCTATCACAAATTCGTGGCGGAGCGCAAAGATGAAGTAGTCGGCTATATCGTTCTCAGACTCATGGAGGATGGGGATGGCGTCAAACAGGCTCTAATTGCGGACATACTCGCTAAGGACCATCATCCGCTGATCGCATCTCAGCTGATATTGACCGCGGTTCGCTTCGCGGTAAAGAACCACTGCGACGTGGTCAGAGCCTGGTGCCTCAAACACTCCCCTTACATGCTGTTTCTCCGCGCAGTGGGCTTTCTGAAGCGCAAGTCGCTGGTCTATTTCGTGCTGAGGCCCTGGACACCCAATCCGAAAATCGCAAGACAGGTGATCAAGGCAGCCGCGTGGCATGTGATGATGGGTGATTCGGATTCAGTCTGAGGCGGTTCGATTGTGTCCGGATTCGGTCACGCGACGCGCAGTCTCGCTACGAGCTGAATCGGAAAAACTGTCCCTTTTTGCACAGTTGGCCTGTTTTTGCTGTCCCTTTTGGGACAGTTCGATAATCGGCGTATTATATATATATGCTGAGATATAGATGTATATATTGAGCATATTTGACTATTTTGCGGACCATGTGATCTTCCTAGTGCATACCGCATCGAAATCGGACATCTGCTCCTAACTCGCCTTATAGACGGAGACTCTGAACTTTCAGAGCCAGGTTGGCACGGAACCTGCTTATTTTTCCGGTTGAGTCTATGCGCTTTTATTGCTTAGGAGATTACAGATGTTCTTCAAAGTCGTTGTCGAATGCGGTCATGTCGGAGCCGGGAAAAGCTTCGAGGCTGTCAGGTACTGGGAGGCGAAGAACGCTTCGCACGCCCTGTGCTCCGCCTCGTCACTTCCCAGGGCGAAGAAAAAGAACTTGACCGTCGTAAAATCTGTAGTCCCCATTTCTCGGCGCGAGTACGATCTGGGCCTGCAGGAAGAAGCGTCCAATCCCTATCTCACATGGATCCCAAGACCGTTTGAGGCAAGGCAGGCAGCCAGAAGAGCCAGTTGACCACGCTTTCCGTGCACGACACCGTTTAGCTGGTTCTTAGATTTCTCGTGGAGCCGAGGGGACCGAGCGACCGGATTTCCGGGATGCGATGCGGTATCTCGGAATCTTTTCCGCCAATCAGAAACAGGCTGCTTCCAAATCGGTTCTTCTCAAACATCCAAATCCAGAACTGCCCACGGTCGGGATTATCTTCACTTGACAAGATGCCCCTTCTCGCTTTGACTACTTCACCCGAGCCTCCGCAATCCAGCAGCGGCCTTGAACCTTGAACTTTGAACTTTGAACCTTGAACTTTGAACCTTGAACCTTGACTACTACGGACTGGGCATATTCCTTCTCGCGATCGTCGTAGCATCGGTCGGTCTATTCACCTACTTCTCATTAGACGATTATATCTACTTGCATCGCGCCGAGGACCACACATCAAGCCTTGGCCAGGTTTTTGCCCCGTTTTATACATTCAGCCCCTGGCTATCGTATCGGCCACTGCCGACAATGTTCTGGGTAGTTCTATTCGGGATATTCGGGCCGGCTCCGCTGCCGCTTTCAATCGGTGTAATCCTGCTCTTTTCAGGGATGGTCTTTTATATCTACAGGATTGGCACGCTCCTCGGCGGGCGCATGGCGGGGCTCATCTCCGGAGCCCTCGTGGCCCTCTATTTCCCGATCTACAGCGTGGCGTGGTCGAGATGGTCTTCTTCGCTTCAGATGGAGCTCTTATTCCTCGCCTCGTCGGCCTTTTACCTGGCAAGGTGGGCGAAGCATCAATTGGGAGAAGGCAATAAGGCTGGTCTCCCGACACTCGGTATTGTCTTGATGGTCGGTGCCTTCTTGTCCAAAGAGACCTCATTCATGCTTCCGATGCTGCTTCCCCTCCTCGTGCCAAAGAAGCGGGTCTTCAAGCTCGCGGCTTCGCTCTTCACATCCGGAGTTGCGATATTCGTCATCTCGAGAGCGCTTATCCCCTCGAAATTCCCTCTTCCTAAGCCGAGATTCGATATCTCTGTGATTCTCAGGAACCTGGAATTCTTCACTCGCGAGCAGTTCCTGTTCTACCTGCCAGCCACGCTGATTCTGGTTGCAGCTCTTGCCTGGGGAAAGAAGAACCGCCACATCTTCCTTTTGGCTGCGATGGGCCTGTTCCTGGGTATGAATGCGATCTTAGGCCACTCTCCTGCTACACACAGGATCAAACTCGCGGTCTGCTCATTGGCCGTCATATATTGCGTCATCAAGGCGTCGGCGAGGGTCCGGTTCGCTCTCGGCTGGGCTGCGCTGCTGCTGCTTCCGCCGCTATTAGTTCTGGACACGACGGTCCATCAGTCGGCGGAGTCGTTTCTGGGTCTCGCGCTATTCATTGGAATGGGCGTCTCTCGGCAGCTGAGGCTCGCCTATAGGCTCTCAAAGAGATGGTTCAGGGGATTCACCGTAGCCGGTGTCGCCGCTCAGTTCGCGGGAAATTCCCTGCGTATATTGAGGATTGCGGGGGCGATCGCGTGTATCCCCTTCCTTCTATATGCGGCCTTTACCGTCCTGAAGCTGAATGTCAGGGTCGCCATCCCCGAGGCCACGAAAATGGTCCAGGCATCGCGGTTGACGAGAGACGTTCGTGAGTATCTATGTGCTGGCTTTCCTGCACCGGCGACAATTCACTCTACAAATCTACCGGGCCTGATATCGGTGCCCGATATACCGTTCGATGCCAGGCTCCACGGCTGCAATCTGATTGTCGATGAGGACCTTTCTGCAAGAGAAGGTGTATTCGTCATCACGAGTGATACGCCCAAAGAGATTGTCGATGAAGTAGGCTCGAAGGGACAGCTGATGAGGCGCATTGTCAGGACACCGTACGAGGTTACGGTATTCTCGTCCGCACGGTAAGAGGCGTTTTACTCCTCGATCTATGCGATAGCAGACGAAAAAGACTACTTCCGGGTTTTTACGTCCTCGACCACACCATCGAACATCTGAAGCGTCCGCTTCACGATAGGTATATTCGAGGCATTGAAGAGCGCCCTATTCTGGGGCTCCGCCTTCTCGCTCCCTACTGGAGGGCTGCTTGGCTGCAAGGGCACCAATGGGCTACTCTCCGCCTTCGGCGAATCCTGCGCCGGCTTGATTGGGACCGTCTTCTCTTCGGTCTGCACGGCCTTCTGGTCGGCACTCGGGCTGCTTTCCGGCACTGACGGACGGTCCGCCACCTTCCTCTCGGGGGGCCGTGGCGCCGGGGCCATCTTCTCGGGCGGAGTTGGGTGTACGGGCGAGGTCTTCTGCGGGATGTCAATTCGCCTCGTCTCAATCGGCTTTGATTCTGGCTCCAGAATCCCCGCGGGCCGGCCGCCTGCCATGCCCTTTTGGAGTTCGGTGAGCTTCGAGAGCAGCGACTCGATCGAGACCACATCCTCGATATGGCAGAGCCCGAGCGCCGCGACCTCGAACGATATCCTGGGGACAGCGGATCGAGCCATCTCGCTCTCGATCGAGAGCAGCTTATTCAGATATGTGAATAGTTTGTTCTTTCCAGCCCGCTTCGCCTGTTCTATCAGCCGCAGAGCCTCATCCGAGCTCAGATCGAGGACCTTCATCTGGTCCTTTTCGGATACAGATAGGACCAGCAGCATATTGTGGAAGTAGCCGATGAGCTCCGTGAAGAAGCTCCTGAAATTGACGCCTTGATCGAAGAGCTTCGCCGCACCATCGATCACGCGGGCCGGTTCCGCATCGACCAGCGCATCGACGAATTCTGCCAGGAAGGCCGTATCAGTTACGCTCAAGAGCTTAGAGACGTCCTTGAGCGTCAGCCTCTCGGTCGTCATCGAGCGGGCCTGGTCCAGAATGCTCTGGGCGTCCCTCATCGATCCGCCCGACTTCTGCGCAATGAATCCAAGTGCTCCTTCATCTGCCTGAATCCCCTCAGCCTCGGCAATCTCGCGCAGGTTCTTCAGCATTTCGGCGTGGCCGACGCGCCGGAAGTTGTATCGCTGGCAGCGCGAGAGGATCGTCGCGGGGATTCGTTCGGGGGCGGTCGTCGCGAAGACGAACTTGACGTGTGAGGGCGGCTCCTCGAGCGTCTTCAGGAGCGCGTTGAACGCCTGCGGTGTGAGCATGTGGACTTCATCGATGATATAGACCTTATACCTGTCACGGCTCGGGGCGTATCTCGCGTTCTCCCTGAGCAGACGTATGTCATCTACGCTATTGTTCGACGCGCCGTCGATCTCGATAACATCGATGCAGGAGCCTTCGGGTATCTCGCGGCACGCGGAGCACTTGCAGCAAGGAGTTGGTGTCGGGCCCTCCATGCAGTTGAGCGACTTGGCGAAGATACGGGCGGTCGTGGTCTTCCCTACTCCTCGCGGCCCGCAGAAAAGAAGCGCATGGGCGATCTTGTTCTGCTTGATGGCGTTCTGGAGCGTCCTCGCGATGTGCTCCTGCCCGACCAGCTGCTCGAAAGTAGCGGGTCGATATTTCCGAGCGATTACAACGTATTCAGCCAAGTCTGAGTCCCGAAATATGCGTGAAATTCAGCGAGATTCATTGAGCTCGCGCATCTATACAGAGTCTGCAGAGGGGAGGGTGGGATGTCAATGCCGGCGTATTGATTTAGCGCGTCTTGGCCGACATCATGCAATGGAGGACGGGTCTGCGCTTCGATGGGTTGAGACCGTCGGGCGGTCCGCGTCGAAACCGGCTTAGTATCTATGAGATATGAAGAGGCCCTCCTTGATCATTTCAATAATTCTGCCATATTATCCCTTTAAGCAACCGAATCCATTATCCTATGGCGTTAAACTACTATCGAGAGGAGCGGAGCATGAAAGCGTATGGTGCGGAGTTTTTCGGCACATTCTGGCTGGTTCTCGGCGGGTGCGGCAGCGCGGTCTTGGCGGCAGCATTTCCCAATGTGGGCATCGGGCTGCTCGGAGTCTCGCTTGCCTTCGGGCTGACAGTGCTCACGATGGCCTTCGCCATCGGGCACATATCTGGCTGCCACTTGAATCCCGCAGTATCCATTGGGCTTTGGGCTGGCGGTCGTTTTCCCTCGAAGCAGCTCTTGCCTTACATCGTCTCGCAGGTCCTGGGCGGAATCGTCGCGGGAGGCGTTCTCTACATCATAGCAAGCGGGAAGGCGGGATTTGACGTATCCGCAGGCTTTGCTTCCAACGGGTATGGTGCACATTCGCCTGGCGGGTATTCACTCTTTGCGGCGCTTGTGACCGAGGTGGTTATGACTATGATGTTCCTGCTGATCATCCTGGGCTCGACGGATAGCCGGGCGCCCAAGGGATTTGCGCCTATCGCAATTGGCCTTGGTCTCACACTAATCCATCTAATCAGCATTCCTGTGACTAACACCTCCGTAAATCCCGCCCGCAGCACGGGCGTAGCGGTGTTTGCCGGAGGTTGGGCGGTTGGTCAGCTGTGGCTTTTCTGGGTGGCCCCAATCATCGGCGCTCTCCTTGGCGCGGCAGTCTATAAGTTCATCGGAAAGTCGGAAAGCTGATAAAACCAATCCAAGACCAGCTTCGCCCCACTTGAAAGGTTGACAACTGGCGCGGGTTTCGTAACCTTTCAGCACTTGGAGGGTGCAACTAAAGGATGCGAAATACCGCTACGGTTCTCGGAATATCGATAGACATTCTGACGCTCAGAGGGTTGCTCGAGGCTATCGAGCAATTTGCCACTTCGCGCGATAGAAGCCGCCAGATCGCCTATCTGAACGTCGATTGCGTCAATCAATACTACCGCAATTCCGCCTATAAGGAAATAATCGACGCGGCTGACCTCGTCTATGCCGACGGGATGGGCGTGGTCTGGGCCTCCAAGCTATTCGGAGTTCCGCTGCCGGAGAGGCTTACGGCCGCCGATTTCTTCGGCAAGGTCTGTGAGCTCTGTGAGCGCAAGGGCCTCTCGATGTTCTTCCTCGGCTCAGAGCCTGGAATTGCCGAGGGAGCGGCAAACAAGCTCAAAGAGCAATACAAAGACCTGGAGATTGTCGGGGCGGAGAGCGGCTTTTTCTCGGAGGACGAAGAGGAGGCTCTCGCCAGGAGAATCAGCGATGCTTCGCCCGATATCTTAGTAGTCGGGATGAGCGTCCCTCGGCAGGAGCTCTGGATTCGGCGGCACATCGATAAGCTGGGCGTCCCGCTCTGCTGGGGCGTCGGTGCGCTTCTGGAATTCGTATCGGGGACGACAAGGCGTGCACCAAAATGGATGTGCAATTGTGGCCTGGAGTGGTCCTATCGGCTGATACTGGAGCCGGCGAGGCTCTGGAGGCGCTACCTCCTGGGCAACGTCAAGTTCGCGCTCCGCGTCTTTCTGCTGGTCATCACCGACATCATAGCCTTCTCGCTATCATGGATTGGGGCGTATTTCATCAGGGCCGCCCTTTCGAACACATTCGGCCTGCCGATTAATCCTATCGACGGCTATATCGCGGCACTGCCGTTGATGGTCTTTCTGTGGATAATGACCTGCCTCTTCTTCGGGCTATATCGCAGGCCGACCGAAACGACGCGATTTGGCGAATTCGTCTCGATCCTGAAGGTCACAATCCTTGCCTCGCTCATCGTCTCAGCCACTTCTTTCATGTTCAAAGGCTTCGACTTCGGCCGGTCGGTGGTCCTCATATCCGTGTTCCTGAACTTCCTCGCGCTGACCACATCGCGCATGGTCGCCCGGAAGATTGGGGAGAAGTGAGATTCTTTTGTGTCTGCCCTGCTCTTCGGCAAATTGGGGCAAACTCGCTGATTTAAAGCAGCTCAGAGCTTCAGGCGTTTCCCGTCTTTTCTAGGCAGAATCTTGCCCGGCACAAACCGTGTCATGCCCGGGAATACGGATTACCGGAACCGCGATTGTCGATACTGGCGCCTCAATGCAGCGCACCGCGTCCTCCATCTGCTTCGCTATCTCTGCGGTAAAATACTTCTCGCCGCATTGATTACAGACGCCCGTCGGGACGTTTTCAAGAATGAACAGCTGGCCGTGAAAGCGATAGTCCACGCGTTCAGAACGCTCGCGGACCTCACCGCCGCAATAAATACAGTCGCCATAGGGCTTCATTGTCTTCTCCTTGAATGAGGATCTTCCCACTTGTGCATACTTGGAATGTACACCGTTATCAAGACCAACCAGTCGATAGAATTCCTGCCGCAGACTATGTGAATCGCCTTGCCGCTGGAAAAGCCACAGACAAGACATGATGAACCTCGGGGATCATCCGGATAGTCCTCAATAACCACCCCACTCAGCAGAGCTTCCTCGATATCCACCAAATCAACATCGTCATTGCGTCTCTCGATCTCTGCATGGGATGTTAGAAGGTACTCGCTCCTTGAAACTCGCTCTCGAATCCAGTCTATCTGCATAGGCATTATGGGCAGAAAATTAGCAGCGTCTTGGTTAAAAACCAAGTCACATCTATAGCTGCCGAATAGCTGTCTTACTGCAGGACAATCTTCCGCAGCGCATCCGGATTGTGCTTGAAGAGTGCGCGATAGGCCTGGCGACGGACATAGAGATTGCTGTCGCGGGCTAGCTTGACCAATATCTCATCTGCACCATCCACCGATATCTTCCGCAGTTTCATCGCGGCCTCTATTCTTGGTCCTATATCGGTGTCCCTGGCGGCCACAGAGAGCAGCTGAGCCAATTCGTCATTGCTGAAAATAGCAGTATTCAGGGCCTGGACGCCCTCTTTCCGCACATCCGGGTCGGGATCGGATAGCATGGACTTCACAGTCTTCCTACTCTCTTCGGGACGGGAATCCCCGAGTGTGAGGATGGCCTGGCTCCTAACGCTTGCGGCGGGGTCGCGAAGGAGCTTCATCAGGACGCCATCGATTAGAGGATCGACCGGCGAGACCTCTATGGCAAGTATCTCGAGGAGACTCCCATCTGGTTGAGGGACATGTCCCTCGGGATCATCAACAAGAGCAACCAAAATATCCGCCGCATCCGGTGAGCTGAACCTGGCTAATGCCCGAACCACCGCGCAACGTAACGTCACATTTTTGGTGCGTGCAAGAGCTTTGAGATGCGGAAGAGCTCTATCCTCGGCAAACGAGCCCAGGGCTTCTATGGCAGCTCCTCGAACTTGATAGCTACTGTCCTCCAACATCCCCTCTACGATCCCGAATGTGTCGGGAATTCCGAGGCTTCCGAGTGCCACAGCGACGGAGCTACGGACACCGACATTCGATTCTGTAGCATGGCTCAATATGCAATCGAGAACCTCGTGACCAAGGTCGATGTCACGCGCTCCCATCTGGCCCAATGACTTTATCGCCTGTATTCGAACCGTAGCCTCATTATCATCTGTCATTTTGCATAATTTCGAAATGGAGCGATCCAGATCTTGGGATCCTATCTCGCCCAATCCGGCCGCGCCAGCGTATCTCAATGGGGCGCTCTCACTGTCACACAACTCAAAGAGCTTCGCCGCAACAAATCTCTTCTCCGTGCGTATTGCCGCCAGAATAGGGAAGGAATTGTAGTAAGAGTCATCGCTCGCGGCGTTCTGCTCAGCAATCGCAAATAGCGATTTCGCCGCATCATCGGTCGCGAAAGCCTCGAGGACTTCGATGCACTCATCCTGAAGCCATAAATCGCTCATCGTCGAGATTTTGCCTGGTCTATCAGTTGAATAGACCGTCCGCTTCCCCTGACTCGCAATTAAATGTGTCTCGAGAATCCCCTCATAATCACCACGGAAGCCCATCTTCCAGACTTCTCCGAACCTGTCGTTCTTGCAGCCAATGACCAAGATTGCCGATGAGATAATCAAAGCAAGAAGCAAGATTCTAATAACACTATTGGCTCTGATTCCCGGTGGTCTCTGCATGTTCTCCTCCGATTGATGGCTTGGTTATTTGCGGCTCGCTAGCCCGAGACGATCTGCCTCATCATCTCCGGGTTGTGCTTGAACAAAGCTCTATAGGCTGCCCTGCGGACGATTAACGAATCATCCTCGACTAAACCACGAAGAAGATCTTCCA
>JAFGIT010000368.1 GCA_016929465.1 Candidatus Coatesiibacteriota bacterium
GGTGTTGGCCATTTTCCGGATTAGCCCGATTTCGGGATATTCCGCATTCTGATTTGTTAATATCTCTGAGAATATGCCTTGCATAGTCGGCAGGGCTGCGTTAATAAACGACTCGTAGTCGCCTCGGCAGCGCCCGAGGATAATCCTTAATTTATCGGTCACATATCAACGGGTTGTCATGAGAATAACAAAAGAGTCGAAAGAGGGCGAGCTTCACGTATTCGAGGTCGAGATAAGCCCCGAAGAGGTCAATCAGGAGTTCAACAGAGCATTCAGCCGCTACAGACAGTCAATTGCTGTGCCGGGCTTTAGAAAGGGCAAGGCGCCAAAAGGTGCCGTCAAAAGGAAGTTCGGCAGCAAAATTCTGCAGGAGGTCCAGGATAGCCTTATCAACGCTTACACACGGGAAGCGATAGAGATGAGGAATCTGACCCTCACAGATAGACCAAAGGTAGAGCCCCTGGTCTCATTGGAGGAGGGCAAGCCCTTTTCATTCAGGTTGGATATTACTGCGGACTTCGTACCTGAGATACGGGGCTATGATGAGATACGGATTCAGATGCCCCCCAAGAGGCTGGTCACAGATGGGGACATGGACCGGATGCTCAAGAACCTGCGTGAGCGCTATGCGACGCTGAGGCCGGTGGAGGGACCGGAGACGCAAGTTGAGGTCAACGACAGGATAATCGTCGATGCGGCATTTCTGGGTCAGGATACGAAGGAGGTTCTCATCTCTGCTGCGGACGAGATGATCGAGGTGCAATCAGCTGAGACGCACCTTTGGGGGATTAAACTCGTAGGACTCAAGCCAGACGAAGAGGCCATTTCTGATTACGTGGTCCCAGAGACATTCTCGGACGAGGACCTTCGTGGAAAGACTGTCCTTGCCAAGCTCAAGGTGAAAGAGATCAAGAAGCTGGAGTACCCGCCGCTGGACGATTCTTTCGCCAAGATGACAGGTGAAGCGGATTCGCTCGACACCCTCAAGGAGATCCTATCGAAGGAGCTTCAGGCGCAGTATGACCAAGCCCACGCCGCCCGGAGTGAAGAAATGATGTTTGAGCGTCTGCTGAATGACAACCCATTCGTAGTCAATCCGAGCTTGCTGAAGCGCCGCGTTATTAGTTCGGTAGCCACAATGGCTCAGAGAGGGATGATCCGTAAGGATATCTCTGAGGACGAATTCAAGGAATTCGTCGACAATATGGAGCCGGTCGTTCTCGAGACCATGAAGAGAGAGGCCCTGCTCGGTCAGATCGCTTTCCAGGAGAAGATGGAGCCCTCTCCAGATGAGCTCAAGGAAGCGATCAAAAAAAGCAATATGCGACCCAAGTCCGGTCCCAATGACACGGAATACTTGATGGATTTGATCAGAATCCGACTCGATGTCCGGAGGAGACTGATCGAGGAGAAAGCCAGGCAATTCCTGCTCGAGCATCTGAAGATCGAATACGTTGCGGAAACCGCGGAAGAAGAGCAGCCGGAAGAGACGGAATCGGAAGACAAGACAGATTGAGGAGGTTGGAGAATATGACACTTATACCAATGGTTATCGAAGAGACTGGTAGGGGTGAACGAGCATTTGACATCTATTCCCGTCTCCTCAAGGACTGGATAATCTTCCTGCACGGTCCGATTCACGACGAGATGGCGAGCCTTGTTGTGGCGCAGCTCTTGTTTCTCGAGGCGGAGGACCCCGAAAAGGACATCAGTATTTACATAAATAGCCCTGGCGGTAGCATAACCGCCGGCCTCGCTATCTACGACACCATCCAGTATATAAAATCCGATGTGAGCACTATCTGCTTCGGCCTCGCTGGAAGCATGGCAGCGCTTCTCCTCGCGGCCGGAACCGCCGGGAAGCGACATTCCCTTCCAAACGGCACGATAATGCTGCACGAGCCGGCCGGCGGCTTCGAGGGGAAGTTCACCGACTTCGATATCTACAGGGACGAGATGTCCCGCAAACGAGCCGTCATGTACGACATGCTGGTCAAGCATACTGGCCAACCGCTGAAGAAGATCAAGCGGGATACTTCGCGCGATTACTTCATGTCGCCGACCGAGGCGCAGGAATACGGTGTTATCGACTCGATATTCATGACAAGGAATACGCAAGAAAAGCCGAAGTCGGGTTGAGCGATAGGGCCCGATGAGAGCCGCTATATGGGCCAAATTCAGGCCCGGCGACTAGAGCGGTTCGAGCTCGAGAACAGCCTCGAGGACCGCATCTTCCGATATGAGCGCCAGGCACCCTTCTCTGGTCCTGTAATGATCGCAAGTCGATCTGCAGTTGACCTCGGTGCAGGGCCTCATGACGATATGTGTTGACTGCCAGGGATGCCAGAGGCGGAGTTCCGTCTTGCCAAAAAGCGCGACGCAGCGCGCGCCGAGCGAGTCCGCAATGTGCATAATCCCGCTATCTGGGCCCAGAAAGACCGACCCCCGCTCGCAGATTGCTTTGACCTCCGGGACCGTCAGATGGCCCACGGTCGAGACGAGGCGTTCTCTCGCTTTCGCCCCAATGCCAGTCACTATCGAGGCCCATCGAGCTGCGTCATCCTTCGAACCTATGACCACTGGACGCATGCTCCCCTTTTCGACGTAGCCGGTCAAGACTGCCGCGAGCTTCTCTGGCGGATATTCCTTGCGCTTTTTCGTTGCGCCGACGTGGATGAGGAAGAGACGCTCATCATCCATGACACCGGCCGAGTGAAGCTTCGCTTGCAGAGATTCCCTCTCCTTGGCCCCGACATAAACGCTCGTTGCGGTCGATGTGATGGGGACCCCGATCATAATGAGCGGCGCGAGATTCTTGGCTACCGTGTGTATCATTGACGTTTTCGTATTCAGGACCTCCCTCACGCGCGGAACTCGTATGTTATACGCGAATGAGTGCCCGCTCTCGTGTGAGCCAACACGATATCTTGCTCCCGATAGCAGCGAGGCGATTGCGCCCCTTGGTCCACCATGGAAGTCCATCGCGAGGTCGCACCTTTGTCTCCTGAGGGCGATCACATAGCGTAAAAATCGAGCTGGGGCCCCGCCTGTTGGTGAGATGATGATCTCATCGATCTCGGGATTGTCGGCAAGAACAGCAGCTGATCCCTTATCTACTACCACGCTCAAGCGAGCCCAAGGGCAGGCCCGCTTGAAATTGGCCAGCACGGGCGTGAAGAGAACCGTGTCGCCGAGTGATTTTATCCTGATGAAGACGGCGCTTTTTATCTCTTCTAAAGGCAGGGGCGACTCGATACTCATCCGCGAACCTGCCATGGGAAAACTTCAATCAATGCCTTCGCGCCGCCCCGAATTCAGTCTATCGGCTCTGCCTCATCGATAAGCATAACTGGAATATCGTCTTCGATCCGATATGCCAATTTGCAGGCGTGGCAGTTTAGCCTGTGCTCATCCTCTAAGTATTCAAGTTCGCCTTTGCATTTGGGGCAAACCAGTATATCCAGCAGTTCCTTGTCCAATGCCATTTGTTGGGTCCTCCATTACACCTGAATTCAGAGAGACGCATATTTCTGAAGCCGATTTCGACAATTTATGATACGGTGTTCTGCTCGCCCGTCAAGGGGCGGAGTTCGTGGATGGGAGAGGGTCCAGACAGAGCCTGGTGCTGCGAATATAGGCCTCATATTTCTCCCTCCGCGTCAGGACCCTGGCGGTTCCGATGGAATCCATTAGCTCTTTGAATTCTTCCTCACCAATGAAGAAATTCTGTCTCGCGCTTGGATCGTGGTGAAAGTGCATTGGTATGGCCACGTTCACTCTCAGGAATTCCCTCAGCTCGTCAGCATGCTCCGGGTCCTTGAATGGCCAGAGCGGGAAAAACACGATGTCGGAGCGAATGCTCTTCATCGGCTCCAATAAGACCGAATCGCCCATGAAGATAATGACTATGTTATCTCGCTTGAAGGTGAAGGCATACGCGACCCCCTCGGAAGCCTCTAACACCTCGCAGGCGATACCACCGAGATCGACCATATCCCCTGGTTGAACCGCCCTTAGCCGCAGTCTTGAAAGCCTCTCGTCGGCTTGGGCGACATCCACGACGTCCTCGGGGGCATAGAGCATCATCCCTTCGGCGGCGATGTCGGATATCGTCTCGGGATGGAAGTGGTCCCAGTGCTTGTGGGACACAAAGGCCGCCCTGGGCTCAGATTCGAGAGTTGGCACCGAACTCAAAATGCTCTGATCACTTATCGGATCGCAAATGCAGCTGCAGTTCCGATTCCGGAAGAACACCGTAGAATGACCAAACCATGATAACTGAACCAAGTGCTTGTCGCAGACCTCAGTAGGGTTCTATTTCAATAAGGGCGAGCATGGCGCCCATTTCATTGAAAATACCACAGGAAGGGAATCCGATGTCAAGCCCGTGATGATCCCGAAAGCTCGCCAATCAAATGACTTCAGGAAATGCTCTCGGACATCTGGTTGGCTCCGGGCCTGCATTTGAGCAGTGGCCGATCCATCGAGAAGACCCTCATCTCATCCCCCAACAAAATAAAAAAGGGCGGACGCCACAGAATGGCGCCCGCCCGTAACGTATCTCTATCTTAAAAGACTCAGATTTACAGCTGGTCTTGAATCTCCTGGGGAACGTTGAACTTCTTCAGGAAGGCTGCTCTGTCGGTCTTCATCTGCTTCACCCAAGCATTGTATTCATCCATACGGCCTTCCCTCTCATAGAAGACTCTTGGGTTGAGAACCTCTACCGGAACCTTCTCGAGCAGTTTCGCATTCTCGGGAGCATCCACATCGACGATCTCATAGCCGAAGTCGGGATCGATCTTCCACTTGATCTCATCCCTGATCATCGCTTCGAGCATCGCAGAGGAGTGCTTGATCTTAACCTTGAACGCCTTGCCTGCCTGGCGGTCCTTCTCGTCACCACCGACATAGCCCGTGTTCATCATCCAGGTTGTCAGGCCAGGGAGCTTCTTGACGA
>JAFGIT010000369.1 GCA_016929465.1 Candidatus Coatesiibacteriota bacterium
AATGATGTCTCAGTGTCCTATGGCATACGAGCAAAGGTTACCGGCATAGCGTTCGAGGACGGCGTGACCTACCTCATCCTGAACGATCAGAAGGTGCCATTGTCAGACATTAACAAGATTCACCAGGGAGAGAGCACAAATGATGAGTGATCTTGTTGGGCCGGACCTTCTCGGAGGTCCGAACCAGGTCCAGCAAATTGGGACAGGGAAGTCCACAAGTTTCGCGAAGCCAAATGGGAAGGCGGATTTTGATTCCTTCCTCAAGGAGGCAGAGCGGAATTCTGAGTCGCTGAAGTTCTCCGCGCACGCTTTGAAGCGAATAGAGTCCCGTGGCATCGAGCTGACGGAAAATGACATCTCTCGCCTCACGAATGCGGTCGGTCAGGCTCAAGCGAAGGGAAGTCGAGAATCACTTGTCCTGATGGACGACTTGGCGGCGATAGTCAGCGTTAAGAATCGAACAGTAGTGACAATTTTGGACCCTAACAACAACACGGAGAACATCTTCACGAATATAGACAGCACAGTCTTGGTTAAGAGCTGATCTCTCGAATCCTGCGGAGAGGAAAGACCGCAGACTCAAGGTGGGAGCCAAGAAGCCGCCTAGCTATTTCCGCGACGGACGCTTTCCACGGGTCAGAGATCCAGACGAGATTCATCGGAATAATCAGAGCTTAAAAAATCGCAGTCGGGGCCATATTTAAGGCTGGCCCTTGAAAGGGAGCCAAAGCGTCGCCGAATGACAGACGCGGCGCAGGCCTACCGGCTGCCCAATATCAGGAGGAAAAGGAAGGATGCTATCATCGTTCTATTCCGGGCTATCAGGCCTCAGTGCGCATGTTGTGGGAATGGATGTACTAGGTAACAACATAGCCAACATCAACACGATTGGCTTCAAGGCATCTTCGCCGATTTTTCAGGACATCCTAAGTCAGTCAGCTGGTCGGAGCTTCGACTCCGGGAGCCAAATCGGACGCGGCGTGTGCCTGGGCGGCATTTCACCGTCCTTCTCTCAGGGAGCCTTCCAGAACACGGACGTGGCGACACATCTCGCGATCCAGGGCAACGGCTTCTTTGTCCTCGGTGACGATTCCGGAGACAGGTATTACACCCGCGCTGGCAACTTCGTCTTCGACAAAGAGTACGACCTCGTCAATCCTAACGGCCTCAGTGTCCTAGGCTGGCAGACCGTGACGGACACTGGCGTCATCGACACGTCGGGAACTGCATCGGCGATCCATCTACCGATCGGTATGACGATGGATCCACAGGCAACGACCATGTTCAAGACAAACATAAACCTGGACACTGAGGCAACGGTGGACAACCCCTCGACATCAGCGAACGAGGCGGAGATCTTTAGCACGTCCCTCACCACCTATGATTCGCTTGGCGCAGCTCACACGATCACTCTGGAGTTCACGCCGATCGATGAAAATGGTGATTCCATATTGGATCGCTGGGATTGGATCGCCTACGTCGATGCTTCTGAAGTAGATGCCTCTTCAATTGGTTCCGGAGCGGGCCAATTGCCACCGACGGCAGATGGCACCGGCGTGATTATCGCGAGGGGTGACGGGGACGCGGCACCGACCGGGAATGCGGCCCTCGACTTCGAGCCAATGAGATTCGATTCGAGTGGGACCCTCATGTCCAATACTGGCTTGGCTTCGCTCGATTTCGCATCAGTGGACTGGGCGAACGGCGCCGAGGACCAGCAGGTCTCATGGCAGGTTCGCAGCGAGGCGGACATGGACACGACCTATCTGACAGGCTACTCCCTCACATCTGCCATCTCTTACACCTATCAAGATGGCGTCTCCGTGGGTGAGATGGAATCGGTTGTCATCAGAGGCGATGGCACCATCATAGGCCAATTCTCAAACGGCACGACGAAGGCGGTCGCCCAGATTGCACTCGCGACCTTCCCGGCGCCGACGTCGCTGACAATAATGGGCGAGAACCTGTTCGGTCAGGCTCCTGGTTCGGGTAACCCGACGATCGGCACCGCAAACACCGGCGGCCGCGGGACGATGGTGGGGCAGACGTTGGAGATGGCAAACTCAGACCTCACCACTCAGTTCACCTCGATGATCACGATGCAGCGCGGCTTCGAAGCAAACTCGAAGATCATCACCACTGCGGACGAGATGATAAGACAAATGCTGAATCTGAAGCGATAATTCGCTGAATTAGAGACTCGATTTCCAAAACTGCCCAAGGGGCTCGGACGAATTGTCTGAGCCCCTTCTTGTTTTTTGAGGCCTCATACGTATGATAACCCCTATTCTATCGCATTTAGCGAGTTGGGTTTATCGGATTCCAGCTTGGAGGTATTTCCTTTGCCGGCAGAAGCACGCAAGAAGCACCGTTGGTTGCAGCGTATTTTGATAGCTTTTGCGATGATCGTTGTACTCGGTCTCGTGGGCTACATTCTTCATTCACATCTGTCGGCAAAGGAGGACGACCAAGAGGAATTCGAGGTCCAGAAGGTCGAAACCGGCGACATTACTTCTCGGTTGACAGAGACCGGGAGCACCTACCTCGAGGGGACGGTCGAGGTAATGTCCAAGGTCTCCGGAACGATTACGGGGACGATGGTCGAGGAGGGGGATGCTGTCGCCAAAGGACAGATACTTGCCGTCGTGGAACCGGACAACACGGAGCTTCTGCGGCTATACGGCAGACGCGCCCAGGTTGCGACGGCATACATTGCGATGGTCCAGGCCAAGGACGACTTGAGGCACCAGAAGAAGCTCTTCGATGAAGTAAGGGGAACATCGAGAGATACGGTCCTTCGCAATGAGAGAAACCTGTCAACCGCCCACACGAACTTCCGCCTCGCTCTGATGGAGCTTCACATTCTCGAGAAGGACATGAGGATAACGAATGGCATGGCTGTGAGAGTCATGGCTGCCCTCAAGTCCGGCTCGGAGGATAGGGTAAGAGAGACGATCGACAAGTCGCTCGACATCTCCTCATCCGACGGGGAGGGCTTTGTCGAACTGGCTGACGTTAGGGTTTCTGCTCCGAACGACGGAATCATAATCGCCAAGGGCGTCGAGGTCGGTGAGATGGTCATATCCGGGACCTCGGCACTGAGCAGGGGAACGGTTCTCTATAGGATAGGCAATCTCGATTACCTGTTCATCAGCTGTCGCGTTAGTGAAGTAGATGCCGCCGATCTCAAAATGAATCAGGCGACCAAAGTCACCTTCGAAGCTTTCCCCGATAAGGAACTCGCTGGCAAGATAATCTGGATATCGCCAATAGGCAGCACCGCGGACGGCTCTTCTATCATCTCGTTCCCGGTCAAAATCAAACTGGACGAGGTCGCGGAGTTCGTGAGGCCCGGTATGTCCTGCGATATCGATATCATAACATCGGAGAAGAAGGGCGTAATCCGTATCCCGTTGGAATCCGTGGCTGTTCACACAGGTGAAAAGGATGAGGCCAAGGAGGATGAGAATGGCGGCTCTTCGACTGCTTCATCCGACGCTGAGAGCGAAGCCGAGGACAATACGGCAGATGAGCCTTCGAAAGGGGAATACGTCTATGTCAAGAAGGGTGAAGAATTCGAGAAACGGCCGATAGAGATTGGCAAGGACGACGACAGATATTGCGAAGTGATTTCCGGCCTCGAGTTGGGCGAGGAGATAGTGACCAACATCGACGATTACGAAGAGGCTCAGAGGAAGAAGAAGGCCGAAAAGGGTGGCAGCGGTGACGAGGATTCGCGACGAGGTCGAAGACGGATCAGGGCCCGCTAAATAGGCTGAAGCTTATCAAGAATGGCGACTGGGATCCGAGCATGGAAGGACCTCTGAAAGACGCTTGGCTTCCTGGAGGCTGCGGGCGAGAAAAAACACCTGACGAGATCGGCCCGTCCGGCAATTCCACGGGCATAAGAGCTGCGGTATTCTCATGCATGCTCATTGTCACTATATCGCTCCTGGCGCTTACCTATCAGATCGATGAGCCCTTCTGGGGCATTCAGGATTTCAATTGTGTCCTGCAATCGATTGCAGCCCGGAATTTCCTGAATTATGGTTTCGGGGATATAGGTCTCATGCCCGCCTTGAATACGGGCGATGTTCACGGGAATAGATTCATTCTCTATGTTCATCACCCGCCGACGATCGCATACTATCTCGCCGCATTCTATTGGGTACTCGGCGAATCCGAGTGGGTCGGCCGGCTATTCTTCATCCTTTGCACGGTGGGGAGCGCCCTAATAGTTTATGCAATTGGCAGGCTCTATCTGAATCAGATGGAGTCGCTGGCCGCCGCCCTGATCTTCGCTCTATTCCCGGTTACAGGCTATTTCGGGCGCATGATCAACTATGAAAGCCCCGGCCTCTTTTTTGCCCTGCTGTCATTTTGGGGTTACTGCCTGTTTCTCAAATACCGGTCAAATGGGCCGTTATGGCTCATGTATTCAGCGAACATCCTGGGTCTCGCTACATGCTGGGAGGATTATATTCTACCGTTTGCGATTGCCTTCCACTTCCTGATCTGGGGAAGAACGAAGGGCGAAAAGCACTTTAAGATACTATTGCTTCCGCTTTCCACGATAGCCTTCTTCGTCATCCTCGTATCGTACGCTGCGCGGGTTGTCGAGGGGGGCGCGTCCGGCGTTGGGGGTTCCCTCGATTGGATAATAAAGCTCAGGCTGAGTTCGGTCATTGGTGTTGGAAAGACCTTCACATTCCTGCAGTTCCTGAAGGCAGAGTACGACGCGATGACGGATCTATTCACTCCTATCATGGTGTATGCCGCTGGCATCTGGCTAATGCTACTCATCGTTGGGCGTATAAGAGGCAAGAGAGGAGCGACGCACTTCGACTGGCTCATACTTAGCCTATTTCTCTATGCGATCATCTACTTGTTCGTTTTCAGGCAGCCAGCCTACTTGCACAGCTATATGGTCTATTATATGGCCCCTGCTGTGGCCTTCGCGGCGGTCTCTGCATGGAGGGAGATACTGAGACTCCGCTTCCATGGAAGGAATTGGGCTATGCCTGTTCTGGCCGTGTTGCCAATATACGTCTTTCTCTCATCGAGTATTCCGGCCTTTTTGGATCTCCACCGGAATCCACAGGATATGGACATCGTCTCCTTCGGCAGGATACTGAGGGATTATATCGCGTCAGATGAGGCAGTCATGCTCACCTGGACAGATGGTGAGGGCTTCGACGAGTACTACAGCGACAGGGAACTCCTGCGAAGGGTGAGGACCATCGATGAATACAATTCAGCGCTCAAAAGGGCTCAAAATAGGGTGGTTCTATTCATGGACACAGCAAAGCCGCAGGCATCCCCGGAATTGATCAGTTTCCTCGAGAGCAGGTGCTTCAATTTCCCCGTTAGAATCGCGCATAGAAATTTTTTGGCTTACGTTATAGACGTCCCAAGAAGGTATAGAAAATAGGGAGCATCCGGCTCGTGGGACCCATCCCCTGCTGCTATTCCCGCTCCCTGAAGTGACCGCTAATGTCGTGCAGGTCTGGCCCCCCTTCAGCTGTTGGTCTCCCCGCCAAGCAGTTTATCGCATCGCAGATTCTATATGAGAGAATTGAGATGATGATGGCGATTGGCAATGAGATAAATAATCCCTGAGAAATATGGACTGTCCCCTCTACGGCACGAGTCAATGTGGCGGTAATACCACTCGGACACACCAATAGAGCACTTAATGCGACAAACAGATGAGGCTCGAGGCGTGGCAGCTCCAGATTGTGTCGGGACAGATAGTCATTGTAGTCCTTGGGAAAGCCGGCAATTGAATGGAAAAGCCACCACAGATTCAACAAGGGGATGAATAAAAGACCAACCGCTCGTCCGGGAGTGGTTCGCGCGTCACCGTCCTGCACAGAAGCCCACATCTTGTAGATTAGAACCAGGGAACAAATTCCCCCATAGAGGTAGAACAGGGCACCCAAAATGGCCAATATAAGGGCAGGTGTATCGTCGAAAGTAGCGAAATTAATGAATGCGCAGAGCATGGCCGCATAGCCCAAGAAGAGACCGCCCGCTATCGACCGAACAAAAAACCGCTTCGAGATTCCTTCCGCCATATTTCCCACCTTCTTTTATTCAAGTAGCGTATCTCTTATTCATCTTCAATATTATGATGTTGCCAGAATAACGAGGCGAAACTCAAGTCACATCTCAATTAAGCTCTTTGCATTTCTCGAGGAAACGAGGCAATAATGGCTAGGAAATCAACTTGTCTCGAATTGCCGCGGAGGGATTGCATGAGGCAGGGAATAATTCTCCTAGAACTGGGGATTCTTCTTATGGTCGGGCTATTTTCAGGATGCGTTGGGGGAAATAAGGGGAAGGATGCCTGGGATTTCGCCAAGCTTCGTGAGAAGATGGTCGAGCAGCAGATCGAGCGTCGGGGTATCAAGGACAAGTCGGTTCTGAAAGCGATGCGCACCGTCGAAAGACATCGCTTCGTGCCTGAAGCACAGCAGTCGTCCGCCTACAATGACTACCCGCTCCCGATTGGCGAGGGCCAGACAATCTCCCAGCCCTATATCGTCGCGCTGATGACACAGCTTCTCGCTCTGGACAAGAAAGACACGGTGCTTGAGGTCGGGACCGGCTCCGGCTACCAGGCGGCGGTTCTCGCGGAGCTCGCGAAGGAGGTCTATACCATCGAGATCATCGAGCCGCTCGGGAAGTCTGCACAAATTCGTCTGAAAGACCTCAACTACGACAATGTCGAGGTGCGAATCGGTGACGGTTACGCTGGCTGGCCCGAGCACGCTCCATTCGACGGTATAATCGTGACCTGCGCGTGTCCCTCGGCCCCGAAGCCGCTGGTCGAGCAATTAGCCGAGGGTGGACGAATGGTGATACCTATCGGTGGGAGCCTTTCTTATCAGATGATGACGCTTTTTGAGAAGAGAGATGGGCTCCTCCACAAGAAAGAGATCAGCGGCTGCGTCTTCGTCCCGCTGTTGGGCCCGCATGGCTGGCAGACCGAGAGGGGAGATTAGCAGCAATCAGGCGCTCCTAATGCTTGCAGCATCTGAAGCCGCCATAGGGCATCGCGCCGGATACTGAACTCGGATATGGATAGATGCCAGACTCACACGACGCTCCCAGGTCCTTGCTTTTGAAATAGCCCCCAAACAGGAGGTTTCTCCATTGCGCGCCGCTCGTCCACTCAAAGACATTTCCGCTCATGTCATAGACTCCGAAGCCCGAAATGCACTGAGAGGATGGCCCTATGACCGAGACATCAGTTCCCTCTGTATTGCAGGGACCGACCTGATAGATGTTGCCGTATGGATAGATGAAGTCATCAGGTCCTTTGCAGGCGCGTATCCATTCATCGGCAGAGCAGAGATACTTGCCCATTTCCGTGCAATGCCGCCAGGCCTCAATCCAACTCAGCGAGTGAGTCGGGAGCGCTCCGATTAGATTGGGATACTCGTATCTATCTATGCAGTATTCCATGACGAAATGTCTATTCCCCAGAATATCGGTGAAGCTCCCCGAGGGAATTCTGACCATCCCATCTGGACAGATGCTCTCCGCCTTCGCATTGAATGAGGCGTATGCGATCTCTCCTAGAATGGCACCGTCCAAAGATGTCAGACAGGTCTCGAATCTATAGACACCCGGCGACATAATTGGCGGTGAGAGCGAGGGTAGGTCTATCTCGAGGATCCTGGTCCTTTCGATGTATGTGTTTGCCGGAATATTGACCTGTATCCCTGAAACATCAGAGCTCCATGATGGGTAGAAGGACATCTCACCACTCGGCCCGACCACTGCAAGATATAGTATGCAGTCGAGTTCCCCGCTCGGATTCGCGCAGGACAAATCGATATCAACTCGGCTATCTAGCTCGTAATCTTCCAGAGTGCTATAGATGCTTATCTGCGGCTGCTGATTTGCGTCGAATACCAGTCCGGCAATCGTCAGAATCGAGAGCTTCGCCCCTTCCACGAATAGGGGTATATCGAGGTTCTCGAGCGTGTCGTTCAGCGTATGCCAGTTTGTGCCGTAAGCTGTGCCGCCGATCGCCAATGCAGGAATGCCGTGGTACCAGAACGGCTGGTGGTCCTGGCTTCGCCATAGTTGGTAGTCCTGAGAGTCCTCCGTGACTAGAACCGTGGAGACCGAAGTCAGCGTCTCCGCGGATTTGACGTATGGCAGCAGCCACTCGGAGTTGCGGTTTGCATCTGCTTTCTGTTCCATTTTGCCGTCGGGATTCCACCCGAGAGAATCAATCCCAAAAGCCGCAACGAACTGCACTCGCTCCCCCAAACCGGCCCCGGCATAGTATTCACTGCCAAGCATTAGCTGCTCCTCACCCGAGTATGCTAGAAACTCGATGGTGACAGGCGGAGGGTAGAGACTGAATATCCTCGCAGCCTCCAGCACAACAGCAACGCCTGTCGCGTTGTCATCTGCGCCAAAGGCGCCCTCCGCGCTATTCCTCTCACTTGGGTGAAGGATGTTGTCCAGATGCGCCCCAATCACGATGACACGCTCCGGGAACACCTCGCCTGTGATTCGACCCGCCACATTGCGAAGCGTGTGCACTCCGAAAATGTGGTCGTCATATCTTGTCTCTACACCATAGGTTTCGAGGGTATCAAAGACATAGCTCGCTGATTCAAGGAACTCCGGGCGGAAAGTGTACCTGGTTTCGATGCTGGTTAATGCCTCGATGTGCTCGATTAGATTTTCCTGCGATATATGGGCTCGTATCTCTCGCAGGAACTCCTCTGATACGGTATTGGGTATTAGATCGCTTCCAAAAAATCCGTCAGCGAGAAGACATCTATCGAGCGCGTGGTGACCCTCCTGCGATGTCGCCTCAGCAATGGCGGCAAAGAGAATAAGGGCAATGCATGCGCCTGCGCAGATGAGAAGAGATGAACACAGATATTTTCGATCTAGTGTCACGTTCCCTAATTCCTTTCAGGTTATATAGTTAGAGGCTTTCCGGTATATGTCCAACTGAACGGTGCTGCTCTCTCT
>JAFGIT010000370.1 GCA_016929465.1 Candidatus Coatesiibacteriota bacterium
CGGATATGTTCCCGACCAATGCATACATCGACGTGGAGCTCCGAGCGAGCGATGTAGCTGTACCGCCGAATTCCGCGACGGAGACCTACAGATTTACGACCGAGGACAGAATACCTCCCGAGTTCGATGCGACGACTCTCGCTCCAAGAAACGGAGCAGAGGAGGTTGCGATCAACACCGTAATCTCTGTTTATGTCTCTGATGCGCCTAACGGCGATGATATTGAATTCAACTCCGGTATTGACGAGAACAGCATAAACTTCCGGGTTAATGGTGTTGCCCGAAACTTCGAGGTGGTCTGGCTTGGCGCTCCTTATCGAGCTCTTATTAAGCACAATATCACCGGGCTTCAGTATTGTTCGGATGTGGACGTTGACGTGGATTGTCAGGACCTCGAGGGCAACAGCATGCCGACGGCAAGCTGGAGCTTCAAGACGGATGGCTGTTACTCCAGGATAAGAGTGCCCGAGACACTCGAGTTCGACCGCACTGCAAAGGACGGAGATCCGAGTATCGAATTCCTCACGATCGAAAATGTCGGCTATCAGACATTGAA
The DNA here is from genome assembly GCA_016929465.1 of Candidatus Coatesiibacteriota bacterium. GTDB lineage: Bacteria > B130-G9 > B130-G9 > B130-G9 > B130-G9 > JAFGIT01. The sequence goes on from JAFGIT010000370.1 coordinate 557, forward strand.
TGTGACAGCCATCGATGTCATCGACGGCAGGGAGCACTTCTCAGTGCCAGATAATCTGTTGCTGCCTCTTCCGATCGCAGGACAGGGCAGCTACAACCTTGCTGTCACATTCGCTCCGAAGCAATACGGCGACATGAATGGGCGTATCAGGTTCAGAGTGGCAGCAGATGAGGAAGGCGACGACACTCCGCCGGCGGTCTATACTGACCTTATCGGTGGGGCGGGTTATCCGCCTGTGGTCAAGCTTGTGACGATGCAATACAGCGAGGTGACAAGCGCTCGAGGTGGGCCATTTACTGCCCTAGCTGAGATAGGCGATCCTGATGGCGATCTTGATGTCGAGAGTGTAGAGATCAAGATACACAGCAACGCTATCGGCTCCATCGATTGGGGCTACATGAACGACGAAGGCGTTGATGGTGACCTCGTTCCGTTCAACGGTGTCTATACGTTCCAGTATGAGTTCAACTCATACGTACCGCCCGATGACTACCTGGTGACCGTCGAGGTTGTGGATAGGCTCGGATATAGAAGCACCCCGTGGCCATACCTGCGAATCGATGAGTATGAGAACTATCAGGCTCCGCCGGCCGACGATTTCCCGAACGGCATGGCCTTGCTATCCGCACCAGACTCTGTCTATTGCCTCGACTCCTGTGTGGATACGCTGGTGCCCAACAAGGATAGGTCCTCGTCCTCCAGCCAGAAGAAGGGGACAAAAGCTGAGGATACCGGTCTCACTAGGCCATATATAGAGGCAGCAGGCTATGGTGGCTGGGAGCACACGTTCATGACCACGCGCGGCGGAAGGCTCATGATTCAGGCCAGAGTGCGCAATTCGGACAGCGGATACGGCAAACTCGGCTGGGGAAGCATCGATGAGGTCGAACTGCTCCTTTGGGACGGTAACAGGATTGGCGATGGTTTATTCCTGAGAGATAATGTCGCGACTGGCGTTTACGGCGATGTCGCAAACGATGGTATGTTCGTTCTCGTTCTCGACGACGTCGATGTGCAGATTGCCAGTGGAGAGTATGTACTTAAGCTGATTGCAACGGATATTTATGGTAACCAAAGCCTAGTTTGGCCATACTTCCACGTCGAGTAATGGCGCGGTTCGTTTGATAATTCCGATGGAGGGACATTAACGATGGGGAGCCCAAGGCGGAGAAATTTACCTCTTGGTCTGCTACTGATAGGGTTAGTCTTGTCGGTTGGCATTGCATTAGGCGCCTCAACTGAGGTTGAATGGCGAATGCTGCAGCATGATTCTCAAAGGTCCGGCCTGGTTGATGGCGTAGGACCGGTCATTCCGGAACTGCTGTTCGAGTTCGAGACCACTTACTGGGTCCGTTCGTCATGCCTGGTTGCGCCGGACGGCTCAGTCCTCATCGGTAGCTATATGGGCGGATTATATTGCCTGGAACCTGACCTGCGCAAGAATACGAGATGGCAGACAGACCTGAATAGTGATATCGAGGGAACGCCCTGCCTATCTCCAGATGGGATAGTATATGTCCCGACCATGGATGGACGTCTCATCTGTATCGATACTAATACATCGGCAGATAGCTTCGTCGATGTGAAGTGGGAATACGATGGCCCTTCCTCGATGAATACTTCGCCATGCTTGATGGCAGATGGCGCGATTGTCGCAGCTTTCTCGGATGGGACGCTGCAGGTTCTCGAGAGAAGTGGGAACGTTAGATGGGGATTCTCCTCCGAGGGCGGCTTCGAAGCTTCACCGGCAGTGGCCCACGATGGCACTGTCATCGCGGCTGACGCTCAGGGCCGTGTCACGGCGCTGAGCCGCGAGGGCTCTCTCCTTTGGACCTACGATACATACAGCATGGTCCTAGCTTCCGTTACCACATACTTCGATACGGTGTATGTCATCAGCTATGACGGTGTGGTCCATGCTCTTTCTCTTTCAAATGGGCAACCAGATTGGACATTCGCGACCGGGTGCTTGAACATCGGTTCATCGCCCGCGGTCGATTCTGCTGGCACGCTCTATTTCGGCACCCAGGAGGGCGTCCTATTTGCCCTATGGAACCACGGGGCCGAGAAGTGGCGATTTACCGCTGCGGGCGAAATCGAGAGCTCTCCTGCGGTCGATGCCGACGGCAAGATATTCTTCGGGTGTTCCGACTACTGCCTATATTGCCTCGATAACGCGGGAGACCTGCTCTGGAAGGAAGCGAGAAGAGGTAAGATCACCGCTTCGCCCGCAATTGGGCCGGCTGAGCCCTTTATCGATGAGAACGGCGACGGTATCTGCGCCGGAAACGAGATCTACACCGATGTCAATTTCAATGGCCAATGGGATGGCAACTGTGTTTACGTCGGCTCATGGGACAGGACGGTCATGCTGGTCGGCGAGAAGACCGACGCAGTCCCGCGTCTGTCCGATGGCCATGTGTCCCCGAATTCGGGAGGCGTATCGACGGTTTATACCTATTCGGTCGGCTATTACTCGGATCCAGGCAGCGAGCCGCAGACGACTTGGGTGGTAATCGACGGCAGCCCATTCGATATGTCCCTTTACAGGGAAGATTATTATGGGCCTGGTATAGATGAGTACCGCTACGAAACGCAGCTGCCCGTAGGGGAGCATACCTTCTACTTTGCCTTCAAAGACAAGGATGGGGATGCGGTTAGATTGCCGACGGATACAGCCTTCATGGGGCCGGTCGTAGGCGGAGACAATAGACCGCCCGACCTTCTGATGGGCCATGTATCGCCGGCAACGGCGACGCTTGGGTCCGCGTTCACCTTTACGGTCGATGCGAACGACCCTGATGAGGACGCTTTGACGGCGATGTATCTGATCATGAAGGCTCCTGGCAGCACGAAGCTCGAGCTGTATTCAATCGTAGACTTCTACGCCTCCAGCAAGAACGAAGGCTATTGGACCTTTACCTACACCATCACCCTGGACAACGTGGGCGAGTATGAGTACATCTTCGCGGGGGTCGATGAGCGCGAGGGAGTCAGCCTATTGCCAGCTGAAGGCTGGTATCACGGCCCAACGGTCACGGCCTGCACGAGTCCATGGCCGATGTACAGACACGACAGAAGTCACACAGGGCTTTCCGTACTTGAAGGTCCATATATCTATAGGCTGATTTGGGCCGCATCTGCCGGAGCGGGCTTCACCTCTTCACCGTGTATCGGTGAGTCCGGATCGCTCTACATCGGCTCGCTCGACGGCGGTCTTCACGCATATTCCTCCGATGGCGTCCCACTCTGGACGTATAACACCGATGGAATGATCGCCTCCTCGCCGGCGGTTGGCTACCAGGACATCGTTTACTTCGGGTCAGATGATGGCTATGTCTATGCCGTCCGAGACGGCTCCCTTGTATGGCGCACTCAGACAGGTGGAAAGGTCCGCTCATCACCAATCATGGGCTCCTCGGGAGAATTGTATATAGGCTCGAATGATGGTTACTTCTATGCAATCAATAAAGATGACGGCTCGATAGCCTGGCGCTATAATGTCGGCGCAGCTATCAATACTTCCCCGGCGATCTACAGGATCAAGGACAGGGACATCATTTACGTTACCGCCAATACGGGCAGCCTGTATGCGATCCACAACCTGGATGTGGGCGGTGTTTACGCTATGGAGCTCTTCCATACGGGACACTGGATAACCTCATCCCCATGCGTTGGCCCTGACGGGGCTATCTACTTCGGCTCCAACGACTGCAATATATATGCGGTCGATCCGACTGGAACGCTGCGCTGGTCCTACCCAACAAATAGCTGGGTCCGTTCGTCACCAGCTCTCGATAAGGACGGAAATCTCTATGTCGGTTCGCTGGACCACAACCTTTATTGCCTCAACGAAGAGGGCGAGCTAAACTGGAAGGTCGATCTCGGTGATCAGATCATCGCGTCTTGCGCGCTCGACTCGAGAGGCTACGTCTTCGTCGGAACGAACTTCACTACATCTGACGGCGGCAAGGAGTTCTGCCTCGATAGGGATGGAAACATCGAGTGGTTCTTCCAGACCAATGAGGCTGTGAATTCATCGACCGCGATCGGTGAAGGCAATTTCGTCTACTTCGGCAGCCTCGACTGGAACCTCTACAAATACGGTGGCCGAGACGAGGTAGCGCCGTTCATCCTCGGTGGCGGCTTCTGGAACAGCAAAGTCACGGCCAGGAATGGCGGCATCCTTCGGCTCATCGCATACGTGACCGATCCCGAGGACAATGTGGAATACGTCGAGATGTTCGAGATGGATGGAGATTCTCTCGATCTATACCTTCTCGACAATGGCCTCGGCGGAGATGAAGTCGCGGGTGATAATATCTACTCGATCCAGATGAATCTCGGGCCGGGTGACATGACGTCGGGTCCACATTACTACGAGCTGATCGCGCGTGACGGCGCAGGGAACCGCAGCGAATTGTGGCCGTATCTCGAGATCAGGAGTGAAGGTTCTCTTGGACTCAAGAAGGGGATCGATCCTCTTGCTCCATTTAAGGACGCAGGCTTCAGGGAAATGAAGCCGACCGCGATTGAGGGATCGCCCGCAGTTGCAGCGCTTGGCCAGAAACACACGCCTCCGAAGGCCCTTGCTGGCTATCCATACAATGCGGATGCGCCAGTCGTTCTGGAGGCCGGCTTCGGCTACACCAGAATAACGACAGAGAGCGGTGGACGACTTCAGGTTTTCGCGCGGGTTGCTGACGCGCAAGGCTTGAATGACATTGATACAGTTTACTTCCAGTTCTACCACCTCGGTGTCTGGACAGGTATTGAGATGCAGATGGACTACACCCAGGACGGGATGTATACACTCGATGTGAACATCGGACCGGGAGCAAATCCCGCGACGTATCTCGTCAATGTGACTGTCACAGACCTGGAGAGCAACCACGGCCTATGGCCATCGATAACGGTCTGGGATTGATTAGACCGACGCGAGATAATCCCTCAGAAAATAAACGAAATCCGAACCAGAGACGGGGGCGACCAGAACGGTTGCTCCCGTTTTCTCTTTTAACTCCCCGAGTGTCATCCCGTCTATGAAGCGACGAGCGTCACCCTCCCTCGCCTCCCCTTCACATTCGAGCGCGACGTCTGGGATGAGGGCCAGCTCGTCACGAGATAACTCGGCACCGGAGATGGCGACATGGAAGTCAGAGCCAACCAGCAGCCCCGACACAGTCACACTCTCACCAAAGAACCCGTTCGCCACCGGAATCACCCTGAGGTTGATACCGAGCCGCTGATTGATTCCCTCAGCGACCTCAGACATCACCGGCGCCGCAAGTCCTCCTGTGAGAATCACTCCATGCAGGCTGTTGCCGCTGGCAGCTGGATGGATTTCGGCAAGCGCTTCCTCCACCTCCGACAGAAACAGCGAAGTTAGCCCGACTCCATTCTCGATCTGCTCGAAGTCGCCATACTCATCGACCGACGGAAGAGCCTCATCTGCGATAAGATATATCTCATCGCTCAGAAACAGCGACTTCTCTCCGAGATCAGCCTCGATCGCGGCCTGGATTGGCCGCATCTCCTCAATCAATCTCCTGGCATATTCAGATGTGACCGGAGCGATCTCCGGGAGACCGGCGCGATGCTTTGTCAATCCAACGGGGACAATGGCAATCGTCGCCACCTGCGGCGCAAGGGAGATGAGGTCCGAAATAGTGCGCTTCAGAACCTCGCCGTCATTTATCCCGGGGCAGAGGACGATCTGCGTGTGAATTGTGATCTCAGCCTCCGCAAGCCGCGACAGGATAGGGAGTATGGGCGGCGCTTCCGGATTCTGGAGCATTCTCGCCCGAACTATCGGGTCGGTAGCATGGACGGAGATGTAGAGGGGAGACAAATGGAGCTGCCCTATTCTATCGATGTCGCCGTCCGAGAGCCTCGTCGCGGTGATGAAGTTGCCGAATAGGAAAGAGAGCCGATAGTCTTCATCCCTGACATAGAGAGATGGCCTCAGCCCCCTCGGCATCTGGTCAAGGAAGCAGAAGATGCACTTGTTGGGGCATTTCACCGGCGTGATCTGCTCGAAAGAGAGGCCAAGCGGCTCGCCGAACTCGCGAACTATCTCGGTATCATGACTGCGGCCAGAACGATCGAGGAAGTGAATTTCGAGAATCGCATCGGAAGCCGCAAACATGAAGTCGATTGAGTCCGATATCTCAAATCCGTTCACGCTCAGAATGCTCGAGCCTTCTGCGATGCCGGCAGCCGCGGCCGCGGTATCTGCGCTGACACTCGAGACCTTGATTGGCAAAGGCGCCTATCCCCCCGACTTCGGCTTCTTGCCTTTGTCCGGCGCTGTGTGTCCGGGATCTTCTCTCTCGGAAAGCTCGGGGCTTGCCTTCGCATCGACCTCCGGCTGCTCTTCGGTGCTCTCAGCCTCTATTGGGGCGCCAGGATGCTGTCTCTCCGCAGCCCTGCCCTTCAAATTCCTGTGCGCACGAGCGACGAGCACCTTCAGCACCGCGGCAGAGGGGACAGCGAGTACCACCCCCAAGAAGCTGCCAATCGGTCCCGCCATGCCGCCGATTGTCCCCCCGACGATCAGGGCGAGGATGATCAAGAGCGGATGGAGACCGACTCTGTCCCCGACTATCTTCGGAGTTATGACGAGGCCCTCGAGCGTCTGGACAATCGCGAACAGCAGTATCACGTAGAGTGGATCGACCCACCATGGCTCGGAATGAATACCCGCAATGATGGCGGACGGTATGAATCCGACGACCAGGCTGAAATATGGGATGATATTGGCAAAACCAGAGATGAAGCCCAAGAGCGGCCAGTATGGCACACCTATCAACCAGAGCCCGAGGCTGTAGAGCACGGAGAGAATGAGCGCAACGAGCAGCTGGCCGCGTATCAAATTGCCGAGAGTGCTATTTATTTCCCTGAATAAACCTACCAAGTATTCCCTCTTTTCTGATGGGATGAGCTCCGCAACTCCCGCCACCACTTTATCGAAATCACGGAGCAGATAGAAAACCATGACCGGCATCATCGCAAATCCGACGACCCAGAGTATGAACGCGACGATGCCCTTGAATGTTCCGGCAATCATCGTTCCAATCGGCTTTGCCGCCTTCCCGGCGATGGCCTTCAGTGCATCCGCCTGCGGAGTCAGAGTATCGATGAACGACTGAATATCGGACGGGAATTCTTCATCGAAGACCCTCTCCCACAGGGAGCTGATGAGGATTTTCACCTTCTGGAAGTAGCCCGGCATCTGTTCGACCAGATCGACTGCCTCATTGTATAGCGCAGGGATGATGACGACAAGAAGCGCCGCTATCGCTGCCACCATGAGAGTTGTTACGAGCAGAATCCCGAGAGACCGATTTACACCTGCCTTCTCTAGCCAGCTGACGATCGGGCTAAGTGCATACGCGATGAGTGATGCGACCGCGAGCGAACCGATGAGGGACCGAAGCTCCCAGAGAAGGTAAAGTACGAACGCGAGGCAGAGAAGGGATAGCGCGACCTTGATAGGATCCCAGACCGGATTGAAGGCCGGTCTTTTCGTCTCGGCAGTCTTCATATTTTCGCAATCTGAATCGGGATGTGATATAAACATTGAGGTAGGATAGACAGGATGGTCTTCGAACTCAAGCCAATTACATACTCATAGGCATCAGAGGTGGTTCTTTGAACCTGGGCAGGATTATCGGCAGAGTTATCGCGACTCGAAAGGACGAGCGTTTGGAGAGCAAGAGGTTGCTCCTTTTGCAGCCCTTAAGGAGCGACAATACCCCCTTCGGGGAGCCACTGATCGCGGTCGATTCTGCTGGTGCCGGTGCCTCTGAACGGGTCCTCTGGGTGACCGGCAAAGAGGCCTCGTTCCCCTTTGGAATGGATGTTCCTGTTGACGCATGTATTGTAGGGATTCTGGATAGTGAGAGCGAAGAGCGATAGACTTCACCTGATATATGGGCTCGCGGTCTCGATAGCCGTCCACTTGCTCGCGGTCGCCTTTATCCCCGGTCCTGCCCCCGTGCAGGATGCGGATTCCAGGGAGGAACTGATCCAGATAGACCTCCTACCGCTCGATTACGGGGTGTTGGGCTACGAAGCCGCTGCGATGGGCGTATCGAAGAAGGAAGCGGAGCTTCTCTCGCAGCTATCCGCCGATTCGCTCGCCTTTGCACAGCAGCTCCCGCTTGGGATATTCACGCGCGAACCGAGGGCAGATACGGCAGAGAATGACATGAGGATAGATGCAGATGACCTACCGGATCGGCGTCTTCCGGAGATGGTCGAGAAGACCCTCGACAGGCTCGCGAGGTCGCGTCGCGAGATCGGCCGGACGGGCTCCGAGGAGCGCAAGCCCTGGATGCCCGCTCCGTCGAAGCCGAAGGAGAAAGTGCATCTTCCAGAGACGGTCGCGCCAGGTGCTGCAGCCGCGCCGACTGAAAGGTCTGTCGTCAACGTGGGCTCGATCGTGGGGCCGGTCTCGGCGAGGCAGGTCGTATTCTGGCCGCCAAGAGACGAGATAAAGATCACAACACCCGGCAATGTCCGCATCAAGTTCTGGGTGCAGCCCGATGGGACCGTCTCGCGGATCATCTTCGAGCAGAAGCTCGACGCGACGCTCGATGATTACTCTGCAAGATACGTCCGTGCACTGAGATTCGAGCCGCTCCCCGAGGGCAAGGACTACCTGGAGTGGGGCACCATCCCAATCGCCTTCCGCCCGGAGTAGCGATTAATAGGATTCTTCGTCCACGAAGTGACTGTGGTCGATGTCAATAGATTAGTTTGGATTTACCCATGGTTTTTGGTCCCTCATTATGGCGTTTGCGAA
>JAFGIT010000371.1 GCA_016929465.1 Candidatus Coatesiibacteriota bacterium
ATTGACTGAGCAAAGCAGATTAATTAGATGGCAATTTGCTGAAGCCAATACTGGGCCAACATCACCTACAATTTTGAGTCACACCCGATGAGCCATGTATGGAATCAGAGCGAGCCGTCTCCTATCGCCGGGCTTCAGAAACTGCCGATGAGCAAATCCAAATGGGAGAGACCAAGCCCATCTTGCACCTTTCCGTTGTCCGATCTCAGGCTGCCAGTCTGGCCATCGAGATTGATCGAAGACATCCGGATCTTCGAAGATGAGCTTGACATGGCGTTCGGGAATACCTATTGTTGAATTGGAATGACTATTCCATATATGTGTCGTTAATTGAAAAATGGAACTAAGCAGCAGAATTGTGGAGCTAATTGCACGTATGGAAAAAATCGGACGCAGAGAGAAGGAACGGCTCATAAGAAAAAGCGACATCATCAGCGCTGCGGAGGAGATATTCGCGCGTCGCGGCTTCTCGGCAACCACAATGCAGGAAGTCGCAAACCTATCCGAGTTCGGGATGTCCACGCTCTATAAGTTCTTCAGCAGCAAATACGAACTCTATTGTTCTGTGATCGATGAGAATCTCGAGAAGCTTCACACGAGGCTTGCCCAGCTGAACGAAATGCAGCTCGACTGGCGGAAGGCGATTGAGCGCTTCATCTCGGATCATCTGCAATTTTTCCAGGAGAATAGGCACTTTTTCAGGATATATATGGCAGAGAAGTTCGGCTTCACTCATGAGCCCGAGAGGGATCTCGAGTCCCGGACGAAGGCACGCATTGCGGAGTATGTGGAACACGCGGAGAGTGCTCTAAGGCGTTGGATTGAGCAGGGACATCTGGGCACTTCAGGCGCGAGGGAGCGCTCGCTCGCGCTACTCAGCACACTCGAATCCCATCTGTCACGTTGGCTGACGGACGATGATGCGACGAGTGCGGAAGAGCGAGCCGCCTTAATCATGGGCATTTTCTTCACCGACCCCGATTGCCTGCATGCCGAGGGCGGTTAGCCTCCGTGTCCCAAGGCAAATCGCCGCCCACTGCCGAGGGTGTTTCTTTAGTTCATCTTTGAGAAGCTATGAGAGAGGATTGCGATGAGGAGAATACTCACTCAACATCTCGAGAAGAGAATGGTCAAGCGCCTGGGCAAGAAGATAATGACGGCCCTGGCAGACGGCTCTGATGAAAAAATCATCCAGATGACCGAGTATTGGGAGCGACTTGCCGTGGTCGAGGACCACAAGCGGGCGGCAATTGGACTTCGGCGAATAATCGAAAGAGGCCATCCGATTGGCAAATGGCTGAAGCGGCTCTCCTCCCAGGTGAACGATGCCTGCAGAACCGGCTTCGTCGTCAATGTCTTTGCGAACTCCATGTTCGTCGGGGAGGAGAAAAGGCTCGCATTTCGGGACAGGGAGGGCTTTCGGCCGCCCGACTTGATCGTCCTGAGCGTCACATCCAAGTGCAACCTCAACTGCCGAGGCTGCTGGGCTAAGCAGTTCAGAGGCTATCCCGATCTATCGTTCGATGCCATCGACAAAGTGATACGCGAGGCGAAGGACGAATTCGGCGTGCACTTCTTCACGATTACCGGTGGTGAGCCGTTCATGCGCCCCGAGATGCTGGATATATACGCCAAGCATCGAGATTGCTGGTTCCAGATCTACACTAACGGCCTCTGCATCAACGCACGGACCGTGAAGCGGCTCGCGAAGCTTGGCAATACCGGGCCGATGATTAGCGTAGAGGGCCTGGAGAGAGAGACCGATGCGAGAAGGGGCACCGGGACCTTCAGTAAGCTGGAGAAGGTTATGAAAACGCTGAGGGATGCCGGAGTCGTGGTTGGATTCTCCGCGACGGCTACTCGCCATAACGTGGAGGTTGTCTCGAGTCCCGAGTTCATCGATACGATGATCGACTGGGGAGCGCTGATTGGTTGGTATTTCCAGTACATTCCGGTCGGCGACAGACCAGATCCGGAGCTTATGCTGACGCCAGAGCAGCGGGACTTTCTGCGTCGAAGGCTCTACACAGAGCGGGCCACAAAGCCGATCTTCCTCGCGGACTTCTGGAACGATGGGACCGCTGTCGATGGCTGTATGGCTGGTGGAAAGCGCTACCTGCACATCAACAGCAGGGGCGACATCGAGCCGTGCGTATTCTGCCACTTCGCGGTGGACAACATCTACGATAAGACGGTGACAGAGGCCCTAAGGAGCCCGTTCTTCACAGCTATCCGAGAGCGCATCCCTTACGATGGCAATCTACTCCGATGTTGCATGTTGATCGATCGCCCGGAGGTCTTCAGAGAGCACTATGCGAACTTCAAACCAAGAGCGACACACGCCGGGGCAGAATCGCTCGTGACCGAGCTTGCCGATGCCCTCGACAGAAATAGAGAGGGCGTGTCCGCGATACTCGATAAGGCATGGAGAGCAGGCGACTGGCAGCACATCCTCACCGGTGAGATAGAGGCGGAGAGGGTCAAGGCTGTGGCCAAGGACAGGGCGATTCACCCTGCGAGAGACGTAGGCACTGATGGCGTATCAGCGGCATTCCAATAAGATCGGATTCTCCTCGGTGTCGGGGCGGGCTCTCCGAAGGATGGTCATAGATCGTTATGAAGGTGTTTTGTAGGGTCAGGCATTGTGTCTGCCCGCTTTGTGATATTGAACTGCGTCCTGCAAAGGGCGGAGACAAGCCCCGCCCCTACACTACCTAATCACCTTTCTGCAGCCTCATCACGTAAGGCTCATGTCATTCTCGGCCCGCTGATTCGATTTTACTGATTCACCATCATTCGGTGATAATATTCATCCGAAATATGAAGCAGGATTGCCATCGCCACTTTATACTTGACCGTACATTCCGCCCGGTTAGACTCTGACGCATATTTACACTTGGAACTCTCACTCTAAAGGGTCATACAATATGCCGAAGCAAGACGGTCAAAGTGGTTTCATCCGATTCTTCTATCAGGGCAAGATGGACGCCAACCTGGGCGTCTGCGGCCTTCTCGGCCTTGCCTTGACAGCGATATTCTATTACCTGTTCCCGATCCCCCTCCTTGGCGTGGACAATTATGTCTATAAGCTCTTCGCGGAGCGAGGCTGGGTGCCCTACGGCATAACTTTTCTTTTCTTCTGGGGTGCTTCGATACTCCTTGCCAAATACATCGGGATGAGGATGGAGCGGAAATACTTGCTGGTCGATCCGATTGGCAAGGTTCGCAAGGAGACTTATGGCCCTGAATCTGCACGTCAGATGATCTCCGACCTCTCAGAGCTCTGGGAGGCAACACGCGCAACCATATTGCCCAACAGGATCACTCGAATGCTAAGCCAATTCGCGTCCACCTCAGAGCCCGAATCGATGCAGGGCGTCATGCGCGAGGAGAGCGAGATCGACGAGGCGCAGCTTGCTTCCTCGTATGTGATGGCGAAAGTCTTCGTGTGGGCGATTCCTATCCTCGGCTTTATTGGGACAGTTATCGGTATCGTGCAGGCGGTTGCCGGGTTCTCGAACTTCGTCTCGCAGTCGGTTGCAGATATCGCACAGATCAAATCCGGAATCGGGCTCGTTACCGGTGGCCTATCGGTCGCATTCGAGACCACGCTGCTCGCGCTTGTCGTCAGCTTGGTGATGATGATCCCGATGTCGGCCCTTCAGAAAACTGAGGAGAATCTCCTGTCGGCATTCGACAGGTATTGCATCGACAAGGTCATCTCGAATGCCATCAAGAGGCGGATCGAGACGCCCACGCCCGAGTCGGCAATCCTCGCGAAGGTCATCGAGATCTCGATGAGAAATCAGCTCGACATCCTGGAGCAGTTCAAGGTGAACTTCATGTCGATGCTCAGCGGAGAGAGCGAGAAGTTTTCGGCGACCGTTTCGGAATTCACCGGGAGCCAGAAGAAGAGCCAGATGGAGTTCGCGAGGCTCGCAGAATCGCTCTCAGGTAGGTTCAACGAGCTGAGGACGATGTCGAAGGAGATGACTGAGACGGCAACCGCCGCGGCGACAACCGCCAGCGAGAAGATATCGGAGGCCTACAAGGCAAATGTCGAGGCGCTTTCAAAGGAGCGCGAAGCCGCCCAGGCTCAGATATCGTCACTCATCCAGACCATGCAGAAGGTCGCAACCGACGGAGCAACAGCTATCGTCTCCCTTAAGTCGGGCATCGAGGCCAAGGTGGGCGCTTTCGTCACGGCGGTCGAGGAGCAGAAGAAGGCGACAGAGCTATTGAACGCGACCAACAAGAACGTCGAAATGCTAACCAGCACCAAGCAGCTCATAGGCACTCTCGAGCAGATCAGGCAGCAGCTCGCGGACCTCAAACCCGCGGTCGATAACCTGTCGAAGCCGCGCACGATCCGCCTGGTTGATGAGATGAAGTAGGGGGCCAGGGGAGCATTGCTCCTTCCCCCTTATCCATTCTCCTTTGTCCCTTCTCCTGCCTATGGCAGCGGATAATGGAATCCCATATCCACGGTGCCCGTGTCAAGCGTGCCATCCGCCTGGGTGGTCTTGTCGGATAGGCCCTCGAGTGGTCTACTACTCCTTCTTGAATGAAGCGAAAGCGATCTTGTCGTCCACCGGCCCGATCATCTTGGTGGAGTCAGCAGGGAGACTCATGGCGGCGTATAGGTTGTAGGTTCCAGCCGGAAGGTCGTCGTAGCTGAGGCGAATTAGCTCGACGCTTTCGGTCGTGCTCGCCCATAGGACCATCGCGGTCGATATCGGCTCTGACGACATGAATGGGAGATAGATGAGATTGCCGTTCAGTTCCACCGCAGACCATACGTCCACCGCAATCGGCCGCCCGGCATTCACGAGCGTAAGGGATACGATGAGCTCGCCTGCGTCGGGCCCAGTCAATTCAATCCCGACGCTCTGCTGGGCAGGACCACCGTCCGCGACGCGGCTCAGCCCTGCCGGGGTGCCTATCCACTTGTTGCCGTCGTGGTCGATTGCGATGCGAAGCGCGCCGCCTTCGGCATAGGCGATACTTGACTCGGTGGCTGAGACTTCATCGTTGAATGGTGCCGTGGCCCAGCCTTCCCCCTGGTTCATATACAGACCCTCGGCAGCCGCGAGCCAGACAGTGCCGTCGCTATCGACCTGCAGGTCTTTCACGAGCACATCCATCTCCTTGGTCCAATCCTGGGAGGGTCGCTTCACGTAGAAGGATTTCCGCTCATCGCTGAAGGCCCTGGATGCGAGGTATGCCGTGCCATTCAAGTCAAAGAAGAGCCTACCCTCGTGGGGGATGTCAAGGCTGCCAAAGGGGACCTGTCGCCAATCGGCCCCGTCGAAGACCGAGTAGCCGCTCAGCCGCCGGAACCAGATCTCATTGTCCGGGCCTATAGTCATGTCCGACGGTCGCTCCCCGCTGAAGCAATCAGTCGTGGAATAGCGATACCAGGTCTCCTCACGGAATCCGACCGCGACCGCATCGGAAGGACCACCGAATTCAGGCGGGTTGGAGAACCATACCGTGCCGAGCGCGTCCGTAGCAACATAGCCGCCGGTCATCAGGTCGGAGTTCATGTCGTTATAGATCATTCCCGATTCCAGACCGAAGCGCCTGGCGCCGTCGATCGAGCGGACCCACACCCCGCTATCGAGATCGAGTGCCATCTGACCTGCCGCATAGAATTTGAGGATCAGCTCATCATTTGGAAGCCACACCGCGCCGCACAGCTGGCGCCAGGTCGACTCGCCGTAGATGCCAATTAGGCAAGTCTCCACACCACGCGCCCAGATGCGGCCGAGGCTG
>JAFGIT010000372.1 GCA_016929465.1 Candidatus Coatesiibacteriota bacterium
ATACCGGACGACGACTATGAGATGCAGGTTTACGCGAATGGTGACTTCAGCGGGACCACGTCCCCAAAACGCAGCATCAGCGTTGCGACCGGTGAGGAAAGCCCATATTCCCAGCATCCTGAGGTCTATAGCATAACCGCCAAGCGTATCGGCAAGGCAACTGCGATTTACAACATGTCGAGTATTAGCGCCAACTATAAGAGCCAGGCGCGCGGAGCCGTGCAATATACCGTCTTCGACCTCGATTATCGCATGGAGCCGCTTACAACCATCTGCACGTTCGGCGCTATCGCGACCGAGACGCGGCTGGGTATCGATGTGAAGGTAAGGGCTCTCTCCGAAGCTGGTGCAATCCTGGACGAGCACTCCGTCAAGGCCGATTTCTACGCAGGCGTGCCCAATCGCTTCTCATTCGAGATCGAAGAGACCGGGCCGGTCGATATATCCCGCGTGGAGATCTACATCGGCGGCGAAATCCGCGTCTGGACAGATTGGGTTGACCTGAGATTAGAGTCGGGTGTCGAGGCCAAGTATTACACCGGAGGCGGCGTCGAAGCCAAGACAGGTGTCTCGACATCCCTCTTCAAACCCGACATCCAGGTCTGTTCGGAAGCAGGTGGCGGAATGGGCGCAGGCCTCGGTGCAGGCCCGTATGGGGGCGCTACGCTCTCTTTCAACATCCCATTCACTGGAGACCCGAACGCGGGTGGCAGCGTCTCGACATCGACGAATTTCAACTTCTCAGTGAAGGCCATTGCCGGATTGGGCATAGGCGTATCCGTCCCCTGGAACGGCTCGCCCATCTCGGTCAGTTTCGGCCTTTCAGTGGGCACGGATGCCGACGTTAGCTTCGCCGTCACCCAGAACGTCTGCAAGAAGAAGGACCTGACCCCGCCCGGGGGAAATCCGAACATAGACCACCCGGACGATAATTACAGCTTCTCGAATGCGTTGGTCGTGCCGGCACCCACAGTCGATGCACTGCGGACATTGGCGGCTGCAAAGGGCCTTTCGAACTTGCTGAGCTACTGCGATTACCTCGACCTCAAATACTCGCTGCTTGCGGAGCTCGGGAATTGGCCACGCGACACCAAACTCCCGGACGACATTGCAGCGGCAATAATGTCCGCACTGTATGAAATCGACACCCTGGCCGCCGAATTGAGGACACGCCGACTCGCAATCATTGGTGAGATGCGACAAGTCATTCGGACAAATATCCTGAGCGCAGGATTCTGGATGGGCTGCTCGAACATGATAGCCGAGTTGACCCATCTCCCGGTGGACCTGATAGACATCGATGAAATGCCATACGGGGACCTCCTCGTCATTCCCTCGGGAGGGCTCGTCGGACTCGACAACAGCACTGAGTTCAGGATGAAGCTCGCCGAATTCGCGTCGAATGGCGGCGCCATCCTATGCTTCGACCAGCAGCATGGGAGTGACTACCGCATTCTCCCGGGTGGGTCGCTCGATGGCTACGGGTGGTCCGAGGAGACCTCATGCTTCAGCGCGTCGCTATATCTATCGGAATACCATCAGGTGCTCAGCGGATTCACTGCCCAGACGCTCGACTCGAGCGTTGACGGATACTTCACGGAGATGCCTCAAGGTGCGAGCGTCCTTCTCAGAAGGACAACAACTGGCCAGCCCGAGATGGTCATGTATCCGTACGGTGATGGCATCGTGTTCGCTATCTGCAGCTACGATGACTGGTCCGGCATGTGGTCCTGGGATACTGAGACGCTGGTCAGAGACACGGTATTCTGGTGCCAGCTTGCAGAAGATCTGCCCGAATTCAGGTCACCTGATGTCCCCAATATCGAAGTACCCGCGGTAAATAACACTGCTGTGACAGCCACGCGATTGCACCTTCTCATAATAGATCCATATTGGAATATTATCGAGGAGCAAGACTACAACGTCCAGATCGGTCCCGGAGCCTCGGTTTCGGTCAACTGGACCCCTGAGAGCTGGACCTCATTATACGTGCCGAAAGGCATCTGGCATGCGCACTACCAGCTATTCGACGCGCAAGGCAGTCTTGTCCAGCCGGAGGCCTTCGCGATGAATTTCGTGGTGAGCGATCCCCCAGAGTCCCTGACGGCCCCGGAGCTTGCCGTCAATGCGACCTATCCATCCGAGAAATACCTGCACAACACCTACGCACCGATTACGGTCCACGTCTATAACAACTCTGATATAAGCCGGCATGTGAGAGTTGACTACAGCGACAGCGGCAACGTCACCTCTTCCCAGGAACTGGATGTCCCGGCACAGGGCGAGGCCTCATTCGGCTATGAGTATCTCGTGGTCCGAACAGGGACCTTGATGCTGCAGCTTTATGAGAACGACGAGTTCGTGACTCGCCGCGCTTTCATGTTGACCTGCGTCAGTGCATCGGCCGAGATATCGATCGAGCCTGACAAGATGAGCTACGTTCTGGGGGATCCGGTCAGCGCGGAAATAGAACTTGTGAACACCTGCGGCGCGGAATTCACCTGCACCGTCCAGGCCTCGGTGATAGCACCGAATGGTAATACATGGGGCACGAATACCGATGAATTAACGGTCCCTGCCGGGGGCTCTGCCTCGTCGAGCGTCACTGGCTCCATACCAGTCGGTGGCCCTTCCGGGACCGGGTCGATACGGGTCAGGCTTTTGCACGGCGGCGAGACGATGAAAGTGAAGTCAGAGGCCATTATCATCGCCGACTCGCCTCTGTCATTCATGAGTTCGATCCCCGCAACGCTGAATCCCGGGCAAACGGCAGCC
>JAFGIT010000373.1 GCA_016929465.1 Candidatus Coatesiibacteriota bacterium
CTGGGTGGCGGGCATGAAATACACCCAGATATCGACCGCCGCCATTCTGAACCAGCTCAGCCTCCTCTTCATATTCGTCTTCGCTTACTTTTTCCTCAAAGAGCCGATGACTCCCCGCCGGATATTCGCGCTCATTCTCGCCTTCGTCGGCGCCGCGATTGTTGTTGGGCTGTAGTGTTCTGGGCGATGTCTTCGCCTGGAAATTTCTTGCCGCGAATTGCACGAATTGCCAGAATCTAAGTTAAGACACTATCCCGATCAAAAGGGATCTTCTCAGGGAGTTCTTAGCGCTATGACCTCCGAGAGAATGGCGTTGGCAAGTTCGTCCTTGGTCGAGAGCGGGACCTCCTTCTGACGTCCGTCGGGCCAGAGCAAGGTGGCGGCGATGGTGGCCACGCCGAAGCCGGAGTCGGCTCTGGAGACGTCGTTTGCCACTATCATGTCGAGGCCTTTTGCTGCAAGTTTCTTGCGGGCGTTGTCGAGAAGGTTTTCTGTCTCGGCGGCAAAGCCGATGATCACCTGGTCCTTCGCCCGGAGTTCGCTAACATCAACCAGGATGTCGGATGTCCGAACGAGCTCGAGCGATAGACTAGATTCACCCTTTTTTATCTTCTGGGAAAGGGGCTGTGCGGGTGTATAGTCTGCTACCGCTGCGGTCATGATTAGCACTTGGTGCTTTGGAAGGGCATCGATAATTGCATCACGCATCTGTTCTGCCGATGTGACGTTGACCACCTCAACCGCTGAAGGAAGCTCAACAGCACACGGTCCAGCAACCAGAGTCACCTTCGCTCCCCTTGCAGCGGCAGCACGCGCGATCGCGATCCCCATCTTGCCAGTCGAGCGGTTTGATATAAACCTGACCGGATCGATCATCTCCCTTGTCGGGCCTGCCGAGACGAGAATGCTCAATCCCGCAAGGTCTTTTCCATGCTTCGCCATCGATGCAACTTCGTCCACAATTGCCTCCGGCTGAGACATCCTGCCCCTGCCGCTGCTACCGCAGGCGAGCTCTCCAGTGTCAGGACCTACGAAGGCTGCTCCGAGCCTGCCGAGTTTCTCGATATTCTCCTGGACCACTCGATGCGAATACATCCTGACATTCATCGCGGGTGCGATCAGGACCGGGCAATCGCAGGACAAGAAGACCGTGCTCAGAAGGTCATCCGCGATTCCATTTGCGAACTTCCCGATGATGTTCGCGGTCGCGGGCGCGACGAGCAGCATGTCTGCCCAATCGGAGAGCGCAATGTGGCCTATGTATTCGCTCCGAGATCGGGCGAACATCTCAGTATAGACCTGGTGCCCGGAAAGCGCCGCGAGCGTCTCGGCACCTATGAATCTCGCGCCATTCTCCGTCAAGACGACCTTGACATCGAATCCCCGCTTCTTTAAAAGCCTGACGATCTCAGCGGATTTATAGGCTGCGATTCCACCGGAAACGCCGAGGAGGATGCTGGTGCAATCAGGCTTTTCAGTGGTCATACTTGGGTGTCCAACAGTGGCTAACTACCGTAGTTCAGCCTCTCTCGTGCTCTTCCATCTCGTCGACCAACTCCTGATAGCTGGAGTTGGTCATCCTCAATCTCTCGGATGCCATTATACTCAGAACCGACAGAGCCGCTCTATCAATATCATCGTTGACGACAAGATAATCATAGTCCCTGGAGGCCGCAATTTCTTCCTTTGCCCTCTTGATCCTGATTTCGAGCTGCTCCTCGTTCTCGCTTCCGCGAGCGACGAGACGGGCCACAGTATCCGCGAAGGTCGGGGCAACCATGAAGATCAAGACAGTTCGCTCATACTTGTCTCTGAGAGCGAATCCTCCCTGGATGTCTATCTCGAGGAGAGCATCCTTGCCGGCGGAGAAGATGTCGATGACGTCGTTGATACGAGTGCCGTAGAAATGGTCATGCACCCGTGCAGACTCGAGCATTTCCCCGGAATCTGCGAGGCGTCTGAATTCAGCAGCCGAGATGAAGTGATAATCGGAGCCGGTAGTTTCTCCCGCCCTGGGGGGGCGAGTAGTGCAGGATACGTTGAGCGCGAGCCCTGCGTGACGTTCGGTCACTCGTCGCGCAACCGTGGTCTTACCGGCGCCGGCAGGGCCCGACAGAACGAAGGCTATTCTGCCTTCTGAGGCTGCCTGGCGCAGTCGTTGTTCTATCGTGCCCTGTGCCGGCGCCGGTTGCATATAATAATCTGCTATCGATGAGCCAGAATTATCGTATCCAGTCCCTATATGAGGGCGTTCTTGAGTCGATCCAGCATGATATCTCTGTCGAAATTGGTCTGCCAGACATGCCCCGAATCGGTGAATATCAGGGACTTAGTCCTTTTCCCCTGGGTGGCATCAATCAGCCTGCCAGATGAGCTGGCGCCCTTCTTCAGTTTTCGAGCCGGGGATGAATTGAAGGCTATCACGCCGACAACTCTCGTGGCATCGATGAAGTTATTCTCAGAGTCTTCGATGATGACATATTTCTTGTCAGTTGCCTTCTCCATTTCTGGGTCACCTACCTTTCGTTACGATTTTGTCATTTTGCATATTAATTGGCATTATGTTTACGAATAAATGCTCTAAGTTTGCCAATACCAGCTAACGCATAGTTAAAAGCCATTCTGGGATTCTTGCTGGCTAACAAGCGAGATACTATGTATTTCGCTCTTAAATGAAACCTCTTGAAGCATTCTCTCTGAAGTGACTCTGCATCCTCCCTCGAGAGGTAAAGCCCTCGGAACGAAGGCTCGATGATTCGGTCATTTTCAGCAAGAATTCCTAACTCTTTACAATTTTCGTATAGAATTGTTCCAGGAAAACACCTGGCAAGAATAAACTCTGCGAAATCTCCGTCAAGCTCTATCGCAAAATCTATAGATTTCTTGACGGTCTCGGCTGTCTCCCACGGCAAGCCGACTATGAAAAACATATAGGCTGCGACCCCAAAGCGCTTGCACAGCGCGACCGCTCGCCTGCATTCATCGAGGGTCGTACCTTTCTGCATGATGTCCAGCATCGACTGGTCGCCGCTCTCAATTCCGAGGCTGATGATATGGCACCCCGCGCGCTTCATCCATTCCAGACGCACCTCGTCCAGCGTATCGACACGTCCATTGCAGCCCCAACGAATGTCGAGACCACGCTCGATAATTCCTCTGCAGACGTCCACGACCCAATCCCTATTCAGCGTGAAAGTATCAGCATTGAAGTAGAATTCACGGATCCCGTGCTTCAAAACGCAGTCCTCAATCTCACCTATAATACTATCAGGTGAACGGCTACGCAAGCGCTTTCCTGACACTCTTGGTACCAGACAATAAATGCAGTTGCTCGGACAACCGCGCGCGGTCTGGATTACCGTCAGCGGCTTCTTTGTGTCGGGCGATCTGTACAGCCCATTGTCGATGAGGTCCCTGGCCGGATATGGGAGGCTGTCCAGGTCATCGAGATAATCCGCGTCCCTTTTCCTCTCGACGGTCCCATTCGAGCGAAATGTGTAACCGTCCGTCTCGAAGTAGCTGCCGTCCAGAAGTGCAGAGATGCGGAATTCCACTTCTCCGCGATATACGATATCCAGGGCCGGAAATCGCTCCAGAACCAATTCATCGTGGATGAAGAGGTACCCACCCTTGGCGACGGTAACGATCTCGGGCCTGAGAGACTTCGAGAGTTCGCAGGCCTTCAGGTCTTCAAAGAGCGTCGGTCCGGTCACGTTGACAATCAGAATGTCGGGCTGAATCTCGGTCAAATCCGCCTTGAGGCGGTCCCAATCTCCCCTCGCGGCAGGATAATCGCGGACGCAGCACTCAGCCCCTGCCTGGCGCAATATGGCCGCGGCTTCGAGGAGGACGAGCGGAGGCCTCGCAAAGCTTATGGCGTGCGTATCGATGACGGACTGACACCGGTCCTCACGAAGGTAAAGCCCCGTCGGAGGGACGATTAAAAGCACTCGTTCGGACAAATTATTTACCTGAAATACCGCCTATGTTAAGGCCTCGGAATGCTCGAATTCGAGGCGTCAATTTTTCCACATAATGCAATTAAACGACAAATTTGCAGCTATTTCAAGACAAATGTCCCATGGTAAAAAGAAAGCGACAGGACTTCATTCCTCTCAATCAGGATCCATTGCGGCTTCAAGGATCCCACCACCATTAGGACCGAGAGGATATAATACATTGGAATAAGAATTTTTGAAGAGCATGAATAGAGCTGCGTCGGCGGGGCCCCATTTCCCTCAAGCAGGCCGGAGAGACCGCTTTCAATAACGGCGCGTGGAGGACAGCGTCTTCCCCCACGCACCGTGCATCGATCGTTCATCGGAGGTGATTCTGGACCAAATCTTAGGTCATGGAATCACCTAATTGTGGCAGTCCTGCCTAAATCCTCGACATGCTGACTGCTTTGATTGCCATCTCTGCGGCATTTGTCAGCTGATAGACTATGGGTGAAGCGGTAAGCGCTGGATGCGTTCCCATCGGGAACATCGCGATATCATCCGCAGTCATGCGCTGATGGATACATGCACTTATCGCGTTGATGAGCTCGCCGCCGCTCTTCGCGCCCATCGTCTGTCCGCCAAGTATGATACCTGTGCCCCGCTCGAACACGAGCTTGACCTTCATCGGCGCCATCCCGGGCATCCCGCCGGGATGTCTGTTGGGCGCCTGGGCCTCGCCAATCACCACATCGTAACCCTTATCGATCGCGCATCTCTGAGAGAGGCCGGCGTGGGCAAATGCAGTCTCACCGAGCGCCGTAGAAAAGACACCTATTACTCCGCAGTTCATTCGCCTAGTCGAGAAGAGGTTTGCTCCAGCGATCCGCGCCTCTTTAGTAGCCTCCGATGCAAGTTTCAGTCCGGATGGCGCTCCATCGAAGAAGGAGAACTTCTCGGCGCAATCTCCGCAGGCAAAAATGTGCTCGTCATTCGTCCGCATATATCTATTCACCTTGACGCCGCGTGTTGGCCCCAATTCAAGCCCTGCATTCTTTGCGAGTTCGGTATTGGCGACCGCACCAATTCCAAGAATAACCATATCCGCCCGAAGTTGCTTATCGCTATCGAGTCTGACACCAGAAACGGCACCATCGCCGGTGAACTCAACCACCTTCTCGGAAGTGAGTATATCTATGCCGCTTTCTCTTTGAATACCCTCGGCGGTTTCGCATAGCTCATCATCGAACGCCAGCATCAGGCAGCGTGGGAGCATTTCCACGATCGATATTTTAACATCTCTGCCCTTGTTGCATTCATCGGCGAATTCGACACCGATGAAACCGCCGCCAACGACGACGATATCGGAGGATGAATTCACCTTGTCGAGCAATTTCTTGAGATACGGAACATTCTTATGCACCGCGAAAACGTTATCCTTATCCACGCCGGGAATCGGCAAGATAATCGGTTCAGAACCGGCGGCGAGAACGAGCTTGTCATATACGACCCTCTCCCCATCCTCCATTCCAACCGTTTTCCCGGCTCGATCGATCTCGGCGACTATCCCCACGAGCAGCTCAATCTGGTTGTTCTGGAGGGATGCATCGGGCATGAGGTTCTTCTCTGGTCCTCCGAGAGTCCCATAGATGTAGGGGATCCCGCATGGTATCGGGACCTGGTCCTCTTTCCTGATGATGAGAATGCTCTTGTTGGGATAATGCCTGCGACACGTGATTGCTGCGGCGATCCCCGCTGCACTCCCACCGATTACGACCACATCGAATTTCTTCATTCTATACGTCTCCAATGTTGAGTGATTTAGTAGATTATTCGAAACTCGCTTTTTGCGATGCTTTTCTGTCGGAATCTCTCCAACGGAGTCAGAATAGGCTACTAGTTCGCGTTAGGCAACCTCGATCTTGTCTGAGATGGTGTCGAATCCCTGCCATACGAGATATATTCGGGCCAGAGACCGCGCCGGATCAGTAGTGGGTCACCCTATCCAGATAGCCGTGATCGAGCGCAATCTTCTCCATTGCCCTGTAGAAAAAAATACTCGCAGCCATCGTCGCAAGGGTCGTCACGACCAGAATCCCGACCAGTTCTCCCGAGGTAAAATTCTCGAGCCCTTCGAATTGTGATGCGCCGAGAACAGCGCGCCTTGTGACCTCAATCCAATAAGTGATCGGTATTATCCGGGCTACCGGCTGCAGCCATCCCGGCAGAACGGTGAGAGGGAATAGCGTCCCAGAGGCAAGATAGAAGAGCCCCGCTATCCCGCCTGACAGAACTCCCCCATGCCTTGCTGTAACCAGAAAGAAGCCGGCGACCATGATCCCGAATGCGAGCATTCCCAGTATCCCCAAGATTAAGGCGATGAGCAGCAAAGGGTAATTGATCGCAAACAGGGAGATGGGGATGCCGAGTGCGTATCTGCCGAATATGAGCATGATAATCGTACTCACGGCGGTCAATATGATCTTGGTCGCGGTGCGTCCAGAAAGATAGAGGTAGATAGACTGTGGCGAGCAGTAGATGTACTTCAGAACGCGAAAATGCTCTCGGTCCTCGTGGATTATTTGACCTGTCCCGAGCATGATTGCATTGACGAAAATGAAGAACGAATTGCCGACGTACATGCCGAAGAACTGACCGGTCTTGGCATCGCCGCTCTTCACGGCCAAATATATGAAGACGAGGATCAGGACGTGACAGATCGGCTTCAGCAGCGAATATGTGATGAATTCGAAAGGATGCGCCCAGTTGGCCTCCATCTGCCAGCCGAGCCAGGCCGAGTAATAGAGCTGCCGCAAACTCCGAAGGATGCTCTTTCCTACTGCCATCTTTGCAGTATCCGCCCCGTCCTGGCGCCCAGCTTCTCCATATAGTTCAGCAGGAACTTGGCAACCACGATGAATATGAAGGTTAGAGCAATTAGGATGATGAACTCGAGCTCAGGATTCAAAAAGCCCATATTCTTGTCTTCCGAGAAAGCTAGCTGACGCATCGCGTCGAGCCCAAGGGTTATCGGTATGAAGGAGGTGAAGAATGGCACGGTCGCGCCGAGCGTCCTGACCGGGAAGTAGAAGCCCGATGCGAAGAAGACCGGCTCCTCGAACAGGTTCATTATCTGCCATCCCCGCCTTCCGACGAGGAAGAAGATTGAGGAGAACATAAGCCCAAGGCCATAGAGGGCAAACAGCGTGAAGATGAACACCCCCGCCGCAAGAAAGGGCTGCTGAAATGAGTAATCCACGCCAAAGATCAACGAACCCGCGAGTAGTATCACGAATGCCCGAACGGACGTCATGAAGAGGCCGCCGATCACCATCCCGGCGAGAATCGACATGAGCGACATTGGAGCCATCGTATATAGCTCGAGGTTACCCATCTCCTTCTCCCAATAAAACTGCATCGCCATGCTCCAGAGCATCGCCAGCCAGTAAGCAGACATGACCCCGCCAAGAACAACGTAGCCGATGAATTCCTGAGGGGCATTGAAGGACTTATAGACCATCACGAACGCAGAAACGGTCAGGAGTGGGAGGACCGTGTCACCAATGAGCCAGCTGGTCTCGCGGTTTGCCCCGACCACTCGAACGTAGGAGCGGGCGATTACCGTCCTTACGTTCCTGATCGCCGCTCGCTTGAAGCTCGGCTTCAGGATTCTGTTGAGCTCACCACCGGGTGGCTTCGCCAGCATCGTAACACCTCTCGAATCTGCAATTAACGTCCGGGACATGGCCATTGATTATCACCGACAAGATTCTGAGCCATAATAACTTGCGGTCGGCGAATCACAAGAGGAACAGTGATGTTC
>JAFGIT010000374.1 GCA_016929465.1 Candidatus Coatesiibacteriota bacterium
CGACGGCAAGCCGGAGGCTGACCGGCATCGTGGTTGCGGTGTTTATGAACTCACCCGATATGATGAGCGTCTCCCCTTCCCCGCCCTGGGAGTGGCCAGAGATTGTCTGCAGGTTTAGCTTTTGAGCAGCCGGGCCGCCGTCCTGGAGGCGATACAGCCCTCCATAACAACCTATCCATTTGTCGCCATTATGGTCTATAAATACTCGTTGTGGAGGGGTGGTCAGGTCGCTATTTGGATCAGTCATATCCCACTTCATCGTGATCTTCTGCCAGCTGCCCTTCTCGCCCACATACAATGCATCGTCATACGGGCGGGCACAATATAGAGTCCCGCTGCTGTCCGCCTGCGCATCATCAATCCACATATCCAGAATCGGCTCCCATGAGTCGGTTTCATTCTGCCGGTATAGAGAGTCATGGCACGCGATGAGCGCATTTCCTTCGAGGTCGAAATATACCCTCTCGGCATGTCCGTTCGGTTGGTCAATACCCGGTGTCAGATGTCTCCATACCGAGCCGTCATAGGTGGTGAAGCGATTGGAGATGTAATCAGTCGGACTTCTTCTCGTGAACCACACCGTGTTTCGTGGCCCCATTGACACAGAGACGAGCCACCAGGATTCGAAGTAGTCGTCTGAGTCGTATTGCTTCCATTCGTCGCCGTCGAATCTTGCCGCATCGCAAATAGGTTCCCAATCGGCCATACCCATCTCCGGATTTACGAACCACTTGTTTCCGTCGCCATCCACGGCGACATCACCGGGCGATACAAGCGGCGAGTTCGATTGGTCGTAATAGCTCCATTCTGAGTCCCGATAGGAGACCGCGCCTGTTTCCGACCTGAACCAGAGCGAGCCATCGATATCCAAGGCCATGAGTGGAGCGATCTTCCAGACTCCGGGCACATCCCATGGCAGATACCAGGGAGCATGAACCTGCTTCCAACGCTCGCCGTCATATACCCCAAGCATCCTCGTATTGCCGTTGATCACCCACAGTCTGCCCTGGCTATCCTCGCAGATGTCGCTGATAATGTCGCCTGGCGGGCAGTTCTCATTGTAGAAGCGATGGAAACTCTCTCCATCGAAATAGACTAATCCGAGCCCGTCCAATCCAAAAACCGGTATCTCTGGCGGGATTAATGCATTTGATATGAAAATCGACCACGGTTCCAATGTGCTTCCACTGAATACAAAGTCGTCTGCGGCCTCGAAGTAATCAACCTCTCCGTCTCGATAGCGAGCAATCTTCTCAGCCAGTCCAAGCCCCTCGTACTCAGATTGTGTTCCCCAAATATGCCCTAGTCCATCGAAGAATATTCCGCTCGGATGCTCTCCCAAGAAGGAATCAGAAGATGCAACTTCCCATCCGGCCGGCCCATATCGCCAGAGGTAGCCGTCGCCGGTCGTCAGCAAATCGCCTTCTGGACTCATCACGACCTGGGACGCCCAGAATGATGAGGGTAGAGGTACGATTTGGTTTCCGGAGATCTCATAAACGACACCAGAGGAACAAACAAAAACTTCCCCTGCCTTGCCGAAGCAGATGTCCCAATAATCGGTGACTGCACCTTGTCCGTAGAACCAGCTCCATTGGCCCTGGCTGTATTGGACCATATCGCATCCCTCGCCGATCCAGAGGGAACCGTCGGGGCCTGAATTGAAAACAAAATGGCTCCCGGATAGATAAAGACCTTTGGTTATCTCCTCCACACTCACACCGGTCTCCGGGAAATGTACAAGATAAACGAGATCTGCACGCCCATCGATCGCCGTGCATGGCCCGATATATACGCTGTCTGCATCGGCAAGCGCGACGTCGGGGATATAATTCGTGGGGAGACCATCTCCGACGGTCAATGTCCTCAGCTCCCCATCTCTGAATATCTGAAGCCCCAACCGTGTGCCGATGGCAAGTGTTCCATCGCGATAGTCCAGGCCTGTTATGAAGTTCTTACAGCGGTGGCTCTCAATCGTGTAATCCTGGGCGAAGCAGGTCGCGCAGAGGGTGAAAGCCGACAAAAGAAGGATGGTTGTGGTCAGTGATCTCATCAGAGGCCTCCGAGTAGATGTATGAATAAATAAGGCATTAACTAGTGTTAATAATGAATACATCCATGATTATGCCCAGGTCAATCCCTAATATAACATGCTATACTTATCCCTTGTTCCGGCGAAAAAGTGAAAAATAAACAGAAATCGGTGGACTTAGGCGGCTACGAGCTGTGGCTGATGCTCTCGAGTAGCATGGCCTCCAGGGTGAGACGGATGGCGGCGTTGCCTTCTATTTTTTCGCGGGCCTGGGTGATTGCGCGGTTGAGGTGGAATAGGCGGTCGATGGTGCAGGATTCTGCGAGGGAGTTTGTAGTGGGATCATCTCCGAGAAGGGAAGCTTCTCTCGCGGTGATCCCCTCCTTCAGGACTATTGCGTCGCGGATGTACATGGCGAGTGCATCGAGCAGTTCGAGCACCGACAGCCGCTGTTTTGCCCTGGACTCGTCCGATTCCGATGCAGCCTCATCAATGATGCCGAATAGGCTCTCGAAGTTCTGCTCGAGGATGAATGCGATCATCTTTGCGGCGGTGCCTTTTCGCTCTATGAGCTCTTCAGGATCGACCGATATTGCCCGCCCCAGGCTGCCTGCGGCGAATGCGCTGACGATTGCGGCCGCGTCCGGATCGATGCCCCTCCTTTCGGTCAGGAATTGCTCGACGGCACCCGTCGAGAGCCTTCGGAATTCCACTGTCTGACAGCGTGATAGGATCGTGGGCAAGAGTGCGGTTGGGTTTTCAGTGACGAGTATGATGACGGCGCCGGCTGGTGGCTCTTCGAGCGTCTTCAGGAGGGCGTTCTGGGCAGGTTCCAGCATCTTGTGAGCATCATCTATAATGCACAGGTGGCGGCTTCCGAGAAGCGGCCTGTTGGCGAGGCGCTGCTGTAGGATGTTGCGTATGAGCGAAATCTTGATCGTGCCCTGATATAGGCCGGCTGTCGTGTTCCGTAGGATGTGCTCTGCGAGCCTGAACGGACGCAGGTCGGTCTTGCTCTCTGACTGCCGCTGGACTAGTTCAATCGAGCGATCGATCGCCGCGAGTGAGACTTCCTTAGAATCGCTCTTTTCGAAGAGCGCGGCCTGGTTCCTTTCGATAGCGTCTATCTGTGTTGGACCCTTGCCCCGAGATGGGCTGAATTCGAGTATCCCAGCTTCTGCCAACGTGGACATCGCATCGAGATAGTCATCTTCCTGGCTTTTGTCGAACGAGGCGACCTTCATCATTGCTTCGCGCCTGAAGGCTATTGGCTGGAGCACGTCCTGGAAGAGCATCAGTGAGGGATGGACCTCCACGAAGTTCGCTGTCCTCTTGCAGGAAGGGCATTGGCCGCAAGGAGTGTCACCTGAGGGGCGATCGCAGAGGAGGAGGCGGGAGAGGCCGAGCGCCACGGTTCTCTTCCCTACCCCGGCGGGGCCAGCGAAGAGGTATGCGCTCGCGATGCGGGAATCCGTGAAGCTCCTTCCGAGCGATTCGACGGCGGTGTCCTGCCCGAAGACATTAGTGAACATTGTTGTCCCCTCTCATCCGAGCTCCACCGGCATAGTGCCGCCGGGCTCGGCGTCTCCTGCGAGGACCGCGGCAATGGCGTTCACGCTTGGACCATCGAAACCGAATGACGCGATGGCGGTCCCGAATCCATCGACGAGGTTGACGTCGAACGGCTCGCTGAGGGCGACCAGCACGCACGGCTTTTTCAGGGATGCGACTTTCTTGCATAGTTCAATCTGACCCGAGCTCGCTGCCGCAGAGAAGGTGCAGAGAACGATGAGCTCGGCGTCTTCTGCGGCATCCTCGATGTCGTCCATCTCCGCTTTAGACGGCCCTTTTCGGTCATAGGAGACCTCGGTTACGTTGTCGAAGCATTCGGCCATCGCACTCCCGATGGTGGGCTTTTGCTCCAAGGGGGGTAAATTGAAGCGGTCCTCCAGCCTCGGGTGTATCAGGAGAATCTCGGTGTCAGTGTCTATGGGCAGGAGTTCGTCTTCATCCCTTACAACGGAGATCGCGTTTTCAGCAATCTCATAGACATTGAGTTCGTGCATTTCCAGGTCGAGAACTTCCTGCTCGCTGCCCCCAGCATCTTCCTTGCTGCGTGCATCGAGTTCAGCCTTGAGCCAAAGCACTCGGGTGGCCGCCTCGAGCACTCGTTCAGCGGAGAGCCGCCGCTCCGATACGGCCTTCAGTATCGATGTGTGAATATCGCCGATTTTCTCTAGCTCGTGGCAGAAAAGGAGTACGTCCGCACCCGCAGAGATTGCCGCGATAGCGGCCTCGTTGGGCTTCCACCTCTTCGATATCGCACCCATCGAGAGGTCGTCCGACACGGATGGGCCCCGGAACTGCAGCCTGTTGCGCAACAGGTCGGTGAGTATGTAGCTCGAAAGCGAGGCCGGCTTTGCGCTATCACCCGGCAGACTCGGATACTCCGCGTGCGTTGCCATGACCATCGCGACGCCCGCCTCGATCGCCTTTCTGAAAGGAATAAGGTCAAAGGCGTCGAGCTCTTCGAGGCTCTTATCTATTCGCGCGGGTCCGTGGTGCGTGTCGAACGAGGCGGCACCGAGCCCGGGGAAGTGCTTTGCGACCGCCATCACATCGGAGGATTGTAGGCCGTTGATATACTGCACGCCCAGGTCGGCGACTTTCGCAGGATTGCTCCCGAACGAGCGAATGCCGATGCAGTGGTTCTCTTTATTCGTGAGTAGATCGAGCACCGGCGCGCAGTTGACGTTGATCCCGAGCGACCGAAGCTCCTTGCCGCATATCTCCCCGGCGATATAGGCGTAGGAGCGTGAATCCGCGGCACCAATCGCCATCGCTGAGGGCAACGGTGTCATGAAGTCGAAGCGAGTAACCGTGCCGCCTTCCTGATCGATCATGATGAGCTGTGGAAGCGTCTCACCAACAAGGCGGGCCATCTCCTGGAGAGTTTGCGTCA
>JAFGIT010000375.1 GCA_016929465.1 Candidatus Coatesiibacteriota bacterium
ATTGATCGCCTGCGTCTTATAGATGAGGCGATGAACAAGTCAGAGCAGATCGTTTCCGAAGGCGAGCTGGAGCTGCAGGATGAAAAAGCAGCGGCGATTTCGTCCGTGAGGGAGGAGGATATCTCCGCAATGGCGGACAGCATAGCGGCGAAGGTACTAGCACCTCCAAAAGCGGAGTTAGGCGATGCAGAGTAGAAATAGCGATAGCGCAAAGCACTCCAAGGGCTTCTTCAAGCGGTCGATGATAGTGGTCTATATCCTGGCCGCGTATCTCATAATCAACTACGCCATCCGTCTCTCAGAGCAAGCTTATATGGAGACTTGGAAGCTGGCGAACTTCATCATCTTCGTTGGTCTGCTCTACTGGAAGCTCAGAAAGCCGCTTATAGGGATGATCGATTCAAAGATAGCGGATGTGGATGAGGCACTCCAGAGCACGGAGGCGGAGCTACAGGAAGCCAAGACCGAGCTTGCGGATGCTCGTTCGACACTGGATGGCCTGGATGCAGAGATCGAGTCACTTATCGCTCGCGCGAGAGAGCTTGGCGAGGGCGAGCGTGATGGTCTAATAGATGACGGCCGAGAGAGGGCTCGGAATATTGTCGAGCAGGCGTATGTTACACTGCAGGGCCGCGAGCGGGAGATAAAGCAGGAGATTCGCGAGGAGCTCGCAGAGCGGTGTGTTCAGCTTGCCCGGTCCCGGATCGCGGAGAAGCTTACGCCCGAGCTGCACATCTCTTTAATTCGGTCCAGAATACCCTCGATCAGGAGGTCAGCATGAACAAAGCACTTCTGGCGAGTCGTTATTCAAAGGCTCTCAGTGAGGTTGTCCCGAAGGAGCATCTCGACGAAACTCGCGAGGAGCTCGAGGCACTTGGCAGATTGGTGAACGAGCTTCCAGAATTCTACAACGCGCTGCATAACAACACGTTGGAGCTTCACGTTCGCCAGCGTCTCTTGGATGCAGTGCTCGGAAAGCTCGAGCCTCCGAAGGTGCTGTATAGTTTCCTTCATCTTCTTCTGAAGCACGCTCGAATATCGCTGCTCCAGGATATCGTGACCAGCTTCGGGTATGATGTTGATCGTCGATTGGGTCGCCTTCATGGAGAGATAATGAGCCCGATTGAGCTGCCGGGTACTGAAATTAAGAAATTGCAGAAACGCCTGAGCGAATTCTTTGGTGGCGAAGTGGTTCTGACACAGAAGCAGGATAGATCAATTCTCGGAGGCTTCACGGTCAGAATCGGAGATTGGCTGTTGGACGCGACGCTCGAGACAGAGCTGAGCGGAGTGAAGAATCGAATCGGCGGTCTTTTGGAGGCTGGCCATGTGCAGCACCCTTGACCTCCCCGTGCATAAATTCAACCAGAGAAAATTGAACAGGTATGACTGCTTCTTCTCTGCGCAAACAGGGCGGACAGGCGGGCTGCCCCACATTCGATAGGCTGACTGGAGGAGTTAATGCGAATAAAGCCTGAAGAAATAAGTTCGATCATCAAAGAGCAGATCGAGAATTACTCCACCGAGGTGACGCTTGCCGAGGTCGGCAGGGTGATCGAGGTCGGCGATGGTATTGCCCGCATTTACGGGCTCGATAATGCAATGGCGGGCGAGATGCTCCAATTCCCTCACGACATAATGGGCATGGTTCTCAACCTTGAGGAGGGGAACGTCGGAGCGGTGCTGCTCGGAGAGGACACTTTCGTCAAAGAGGGCGACCTGGTCAGAAGGACCAAGAGAATCGCCGAGACCCCCGTAGGCGAGGAGGTTGTCGGCCGCGTCGTCAACGCGCTGGGCCAGCCGATCGACGGCAAGGGGCCTATCGCCGCCAAGCACTTCAGCCCGCTCGAGAGAATTGCCCCGGGCGTTGTTGATAGGATGCCGGTCAAGGAGCCGCTGCATACAGGGATCAAGGCCATAGACGCTATGATCCCGATCGGACGCGGACAGCGCGAGCTCGTAATCGGTGATAGGCAGACTGGCAAGACCGCTGTCGTTATTGACACGATACTAAGTCAGAAGGGTGAGGATGTCATTTGCATCTATGTGGCGATAGGCCAGAAACGTTCTACGGTTGCTCGCGTAGTCAAGACGCTGCAGGAGTATGACGCGATGGACTACACGACCGTTGTATCCGCGAGCGCAAGCGAGCCCGCGACATTACAATACATTGCTCCATACTCGGGATGCGCCATCGGCGAGTATTTCCGGGATAGCGGCAGGCATGCGTTGGTTATTTATGACGACCTTTCGAAGCACTCTCAGGCCTACAGGGAGCTCTCACTCCTTCTCAGGCGTCCACCGGGACGCGAGGCATTCCCGGGTGACGTTTTCTACCTGCACTCGAGGCTTCTTGAGCGAGCGGCGAAGCTGAACGACGAAAGAGGCGGCGGCTCTCTCACGGCCATCCCGATAATCGAGACCCAGGCGGGCGATATCTCTACATACATCCCGACTAACGTTATCTCGATTACCGACGGCCAGATATTCCTCGAGACAAACCTCTTTTATTCGGGTGTGCGCCCAGCGATCAATGTCGGTATGTCGGTCTCCAGGGTCGGGGGCAATGCGCAGGTAAAATCGATGAAGCAAGTTGCGGGAACTCTGAGGCTCGACCTCGCACAGTTCCGCGAGGTGGCGGCGTTCGCTCAATTCGGCTCTGAGTTGGACAAGGCCACGCAGCGGCAGCTCAAGCGAGGCGAGAGGATGGTCGAGATCCTGAAGCAGGACCAATACTTGTCCTTGCCCACCGAGAAGCAGGTTCTGATCATATATGCGGGCATTAACGGGTTGGTCGATGACGTCGATGTTGGTGAAATCAAGCGATTCGAGCAGGAACTATTTCGCTTCATGGATGCAGAGCGTCCGGGCGTTCTGAAAGCGCTGCATGAGAAGCAGGCGATCACGGACGAGATCGAGGCTGACTTGAAGAAGGCCTTAGAAGAGTTCAAGAGCCAATTTTTCCATTGATGGTTAGGTTGTAATGGCGACTTTAAGAGACGTACGGAGACGCATTCAGAGCGTCAAGAGCACTCAGAAGCTAACCCGGGCCATGAAGATGGTTGCATCTTCGAAGCTTCGCCGGGCAGAGAAACTACTGCTTCAGGCGAGGCCCTATGCGGCGAAAATAACTGAGGTAGTCGAAAGTCTGGCCTTCAGAACCGACGCCAAGGATAATCCGCTGCTGAATGAGGGTAGTTCCGGCAAGGTCCAGATGCTCGTCGTCACTGGCGACAGGGGACTTTGCGGTGGATTCAACAGCAATGTGCTTCGCTTCGCCGTTTCTTCGATGCGAAACATCACGGACAAGCAGATAGACCTGTTCGTTGTTGGCAAGAAGGCGCGCGATTACTTCCTGAGGCGCCCCGAGCACAACATCGCGGACGAGTACGTGAATTTCTGGCGGGGCTTCAGCCCCCGAGATGCCACTATCGTCTCTCAGAAGATCATATCATCATTCACGGAGTCGTCATACGATGCGATCTATCTGGTTTACAATGAGTTCAAATCAGCCCTATCGCAGAAGGTCGTGATTGAGCAGCTACTCCCGATAAAGCCGCGCGTCGAGACGGTCTCGATTGACAGCACCGAGGATTTTGCGGCTGAGTCGGCATCCGAGGAGAATGGGGCACTTGACACCGATTATCTGTATGAGCCTTCGCTCGCGGAGTTGGTTGACAGCCTTCTGAAACAGCATATTGAGTTCCAGGTGCATCGGGCATTCCTTGAGTCATACGCTAGCGAACAGGGGGCGAGGATGACGGCAATGGATGCCGCAACAGATAACGCACAGGAGATGATAAACACCCTGACGCTGCAATATCATAGGGCGCGTCAGGCATCGATAACGCGGGAGTTGATAGAAATAGTCTCCGGGGCAGACGCGCTTTCCGGATCATAAGTCTAAGGAGTTTCTATATGGCAGAAGGTAAGATAATCGCGATCATCGGGCCAGTAGTCGATATACGGTTTCCGACAGATCAGTTGCCGTCGATATTCAATGCTGTCACGATCGAGAAAGAGACCACGTCAACCGTAGAGGATTACGGCTCTGGAGCGGCAAAGACGCTCGTAGTGGAGGTCGCGCAGCATCTCGGCGAGGACGTTGTGCGCTGCGTTTCAATGGGGCCGACAGACGGTCTCAGGAGAGGAATGCCCGCGATTGACACCGGTTCGCCAATCACCGTCCCAGTCGGCCCGAATACACTCGGTCGATTAATGAATGTCATAGGCCAGCCCGTCGATAATATGGGACCGATCGAGTCGAAGACGCTCTATTCGATCCACAGGGAGGCCCCCGCATTCACCGAACAAGAAACTAGAGCCGAGATGTTCGAGACCGGGATCAAGGTTATCGACCTTCTCGAACCATACTGCAAAGGTGGCAAAACCGGACTATTCGGCGGTGCCGGAGTCGGCAAGACCGTTCTGATACAGGAGCTCATCCACAATATCGCGCTGGTTCACGGAGGGTATTCCGTGTTCGCGGGCGTGGGAGAACGGACGAGGGAGGGTAACGACCTCTGGCTCGAGATGAAGGAATCGGGCGTTATCGACAAGACATCGCTCATCTATGGCCAGATGACAGAGCCTCCTGGCGCGAGGCTCAGAGTTGGCCTCACGGGGCTTACTGTTGCGGAGTATTTCCGCGATGAAGAAGGCCAGGACGTACTCCTATTCATCGACAACATATTCCGCTTCACTCAGGCGGGTTCCGAGGTCTCCGCTCTCCTCGGACGTATGCCGTCAGCTGTAGGATATCAGCCCACGCTCGCCACTGAGATGGGC
>JAFGIT010000376.1 GCA_016929465.1 Candidatus Coatesiibacteriota bacterium
CCAGATGAGCGTGGCGCGGATTACCCGGGTATTATTTACCTTAACGATAAGAGAATGTGCACGCTGAGGCCGGGAGAATATTGCTGGGGCCTATCGCAAGAGCCATATCCATTTATCTCGACCGTATTGCACCGCGAGCCGGTTGTTGATCTGGGCGTCCCGACGGAAGAAACCGGACCCTCGTGCTCGGCAGATGGATCACCGACCATAGGTTTTGGCCGCCCAACAAAACCGGGAGAAGTCTGTTATGTAAGAATGAGATACCCCATAGATCTCGATCCGCCGCCAACACTCATCCTCGAGGTGGGCACGCGCGAAGAGGCGGAGAATTGCAGCAGATGCCCGTAGCGATTCTTCGATTCAAAGGGGCGATTTCGCAAGCGGGTCGCCGTCGCATTTTGGCGATCCAGTCGGGTTGACACTTCCGTGGTGTCGGTCTATATTGGTGTTGGAAAAGTGTGTTTTTGTGTCTTAGAGGAGTCCAACCGTTGTATGCAGTAATAGAGACAGGTGGAAAACAGTACATTGTTCGTGAGAATGATGTCGTAGATGTAGAAAAGCTCGGTGTCGAACCGAGCCAGGAAGTCACTTTTGACGCGGTGTTGATGGTGAGCGACGAGAAGGGTGAAGTCAAAATCGGCACGCCCACGCTCGAGGGAGCGAAGGTCGTCGCAGAGGCTATCGTCGAGGAAAAAGGCGACAAGGTGCTGATCGGCAAGTTCAAGAGACGGAAAGGTTACAGCCGCAAGATCGGCCACCGTCAGATTCACACAAGCGTCAAGATCAAATCGATCGAGGCATAAGTTCCGGAGATATTAGATGGCACATAAAAAGGGCGTAGGCAGTTCGAGAAACGGTCGGGATAGCAACTGCAAGCGACTGGGCGTAAAACGATCGGCCGGCCAGAGCGTTCGATCAGGAACCATAATCGTCAAGCAGCGTGGGACGCACATATTGCCCGGGATCAACGTCAAGAGGGCGAAGGATGACACCATCTTCGCGGTTGCGGATGGCGTCGTGAAGTTCGAGACGCGCAAGGGCGATCGCAAGGTAGTTTCAGTAGTAAGTGAGGTCTCAGAAAACGCTTAATACCTGCCGCTATACTCCAAACGCCCCCTATTCGGGCCCTGGTCACCCCGGCACCGCCATGAGAAGCTGAAGGGGGCTATGTTTGTAGATTCCGCTACAATTCGAGTCAAGGCCGGTGATGGAGGATCGGGCTGCGTGTCTTTCAGGCGGGAAAAGCACGTGCCGCGCGGTGGTCCCAACGGCGGTGATGGCGGCAATGGCGGGAATGTCATCCTGGTCGCGAAGGAAGGCCTCAAGACTCTATACGATTGCCAGGAAAGGCACTACTTCAAGGCGAAACGCGGCGCACACGGCAGCGGAAACAACCGCCATGGGAAGAACGGCGAGGACTTATATATACCACTGCCGCTCGGGACGGTCG
Source organism: Candidatus Coatesiibacteriota bacterium (assembly GCA_016929465.1). Lineage (GTDB taxonomy): Bacteria > B130-G9 > B130-G9 > B130-G9 > B130-G9 > JAFGIT01. The sequence goes on from JAFGIT010000376.1 coordinate 1,451, forward strand.
TAACCGACGGAGATACCGGGCAGCAATTGGCGGATCTGACGAGACCGGATGTCGAATTCCTTGTGGCGAAGGGTGGAAAAGGCGGTAGGGGTAACACCGCGTTCAAATCGTCCACCAACAAGGCCCCACGCAACGCTGAGCCGGGCGAGCTCGGCGAGTCGAAGATGCTGAGACTCAAGCTCAAGATCCTCGCGGATGGAGCACTAGTCGGTCTGCCAAATGCAGGCAAGTCCAGCCTTATCTCCGCTATATCGGCCGCACAGCCGAAGATCGCGGATTACCCGTTCACGACCAAGGAGCCGAATCTCGGCACAATCAACACGGATAATATCTTCTCGTTCACAATGGCCGACATTCCCGGACTCGTCGAGGGCGCTCATTCAGGCCGTGGTCTTGGCTTGAAGTTCCTGCAGCACATCCAGAGGGCGAAGGTGTTCGTTCTCGTGCTAGATGTTTCCGACAGCGCTCCAGTTCCCGCTATTGAGGCGGTAGAGACGCTGATGTTGGAGATGGGCCACTTTGACGCCACCCTCCCCGGTCGAGTGCGTTTCAGCGTTGCCAACAAGATCGACCTCGAGTGTTCCGAGACCACGCTCGCAGCGTTGAGGGAATTTTGCCTGAGCCGTGGGATTCTGAATTTCGAGCTTTCGGCCTTGACCGGTGACGGGATCGAGCCTTTCCTGAAGGCGCTTTCGAAGGCGATGTCAGCCCGGGAGGTTCGAATTGCGGACTGACTCCATAACCCGCAGAAAAGTGGGGATTCTGGGGGGCACATTCGATCCGGTCCACAATGGTCACCTTATTGCAGCGGCGTGCGTTCACGAGTTTCTGGGTTTGGACAGGCTCCTGATGATCCCCTGCGCGATTCCTCCGCACAAGCCAAATCGCGCCGTCGCATCGCCGAGGGAGCGCCTCGAAATGCTCGAGATAGCAACCGCGGGTGATCCGAGGCTGGAGGCAAGCGATATCGAGGCCAAAAGAGGGGGAGCATCTTATACGATCGACACGTTGAGATGTCTGAAATCGAGAGAGCCGGAGGACAGGTTCTTTCTTATTCTGGGCAACGACGCGTTTGCCGAGATCGCTACGTGGAAGGAATACGAAGCGCTCCTTCAGGAAGTGGAGCTGGTCCTGATGCTGCGCGCCGGCTATGCGCGAGATGAGGTGCTGGCGAGGATGCCGGCTGGTCTGACACGCATGATTGCCGATGCGCCTTGCATAGAGGGTCCAGACGGAGGACAAGCTGCGCTAGAGCGCGGAAAGAAGTATTACGCGGTTCAGGTCCCACAGATAGGCATATCCGGATCTATGGTCAGGGCATTGGTGAAAGAGCGGCGTTCTATCAGATATCTGGTGCCGGATGCTGTGATGAAATACATAGATGAAAGAGGATTGTATCAGTGAAGGAGATGAGGATGCGCACAAAATGAGCGAAATGGCAGGCGTAAACGGCTACATGGAGTCAAAGACGGACATTATGGAAGGCCCCCGTGAGGACGCCGAGACAAGGAGGCTCCTCGAAACGATTCGAGAGTGCATTCTGGAGCGCAAAGGCCGCGACATCGCAATACTTGATCTGACTGAATTAACGCCAATCGCGGATTATTTCGTGATTTGCTCCAGCACTTCGACAATGCACGCACGGGCCATTCTGGAGCACGTAGAGCTCACCTGCAAGAAGGCGGGCTTCAGAAGACTCGGGACCGAGGGCGAGCAGAACGCCAAATGGATTCTTGTCGATTACGGTGACGTGATCGTTCATATATTTCTCGACGAGACCCGCCAATTCTACAGCCTCGAGCGCCTCTGGGGCGATGCGAAGAGGATAGACTGCGAGACCGACTGATGAGAAGGCGCGAGCACTTCGGAAAGCCTCTCCAAGCTGTTCTTTGCCTCATAGTCGCCGTGTTCATCACGGGATGCGCTGGCGACAAGCCCAATGAGTCCGCAGGCGGCAAAGGCGATGATCTTCTATCTAAGAAGGCACCCGTCAAGGTGGCAGTGGTCTCGCGCGGAACGGTCCAGAGCTGGATTTCGCTAACCGCCACACTGCTGCCCATTCGTGAATCACGGGTGGGCGCGAAGGTAGGTGGCAGGGTCGCCGAGATTCTTGCCGACGAGGGCGACTCAGTAGAACAAGGAGCGGCCCTGTTCAAACTCGAGCAGCGCGATTTCGAGCTCGCAAGGGACCAGGCCAAACACAACCTCGATGCAGCAACGGCAGGCCTTTCCGCGGCGAATGTGAACCTCGAAAATACATCGCGCGAATTCGAGCGGCTCAAGGGGCTGCGCGCGAGCAACGCGGTCTCTCAGCAGGACTACGATTCTGCCGCTGATGCCGTCAAAGC
>JAFGIT010000377.1 GCA_016929465.1 Candidatus Coatesiibacteriota bacterium
CCGGTGTCATATTCGCCCTTCCGCCGATCGCTTTGATACTCACCGCCCACACATGGACTCGCTTTGGCGAGCGATGGGGCTACCACCGAGGGATTCAGATCGGCCTGGTGGGAGCGGGGCTGTGCGGCTTGGCATTGGTCTTCGCGCACAGCATATGGGTCTTCGCTGCCGTGTTCTTCATCACCGGGATCTTCCTGGCGTCGCTGAATCCATCCACCGGAGCGATCATCTGCACGAAGGTTGACCCAGCCTTCCGCGGTCGAGCCTATGGAATGCAGTCGTCCGCCACCATGTTCGGTCACCTGATCGCGCCCCTGGCGGCGACCTGGATCGCGGCCGAGTTCGGCCTCCCCTCGGTCTTCATCTTCATCGGCATCTCCGCCCTCGCCGGCTCACTGGCGTTCTTCATGCTGGTGAATGGAAAGCAGAAATAGATTGCCATCTGCCAGCGGATTCTACCGGTATGCGGGCCTCCGATTATCTCCCCCGCCCAAATACCAGTTTTCCTCATTTACACCTGACCCCGCAACCCCTCTTTGGCATAATCTAATAAGGGGCATATTGCAGAATGGCCTATGGCCGATGGCTCTCTCACATAGACCATGGACTCTCGACCATTGACCATGATCCGGAGGATCGAATGGAACACATCAAACTTGACGATATCATCCCAAATGCGAGTCAGCCGAGGAAGACCTTCTATGAGGAGAGCCTCAAAGAGCTTTCCCAGTCGATAAAGGAGCGCGGGGTACTAGAACCCATAGTCGTTCGTCCCAAGGGCTCGCAATACGAGATTGTAATGGGCGAGCGCCGTTACAGGGCATCGAAGCTCGCAGGGCTGACCGAGATACCCGCCGTTGTTCGCGAGATGTCTGATGAGGATATGGCCTGCGATTCCCTTCTCGAGAACTTCCAGCGCGAGGACCTGAATCCGGTTGACCGGGCCAAGGCCATCGAGGGACTTCTGGAGTTCATGACTTGGGATCAGTGTGCGAAGGCCCTCGGTGTCAGCGAGAGCACCCTCCGCCGCTATCTCGAGCTCCTGGAGCTGCCCGCACAGGTCCAGAAGGCGCTTGTCGAGTCTTGGGACAAGAATGGATCGGCCACCTTTACCGAAGCCCATGCCCGCGTTCTGAAGAGCTTGAACGGCGATCTGGCGACACAGCTTCGAATGATTGAGAAGATCGGCACGGACAGCCTCTCTGTTGCCGAGACCAAGAAGCTCGTGGATGCGATCACCCAAGTCCCGGCAAAGAAGGAAGCATTCCTGCGCATCCCCCTCCGCGCCACCGAGGAAATCCTGCAATCCATGGGCAGGGCTCAGAACAAGATGAAGCCCTTCAAGCCCCAGACAGCCGATATCCATCTTGCGGCTCTTGAGAAGGCCGCAAATCAGCTCTCCAACCTCATAGACGAGCGCCTGGTTGACTACCTCAAAGAGACTCAGATGAACCAGCTTCTGAGCACATGCCAGGGGCTCCTGCACGAAGTGGAGAAGCTCTCCAACAAGATCCGTTACTCCCTCCAAAAGGGCGACGACGGGTGGAAAGAAGTGTACATCCATTGCCCTATGTGCGGGCGAATCGAGCTTATCGGCAGCATGAGATGCGTGGTCTGCGGAACGGTTCTTCGCCGCTGCCTCGACTGCGGCAATTATGACAAAATGTACCAGAAGTGCGGCATCTCGGAGTCCTATGTATATATGTCCGAAGCAGACGCGCCTGACGAGCATTCGAAATCGTACAAGTGCGAGGACTACAAACCCCGCTTCGAGCTAAGCAAAGCAGCCTGACAGGCAAGGTTATAGGTTCTAGGGATCCCTTCAACCTACAACCTACAACCTAAAACCTAAAACCAGAACCTGCAACCCCTTGACTCCTCACCCGGCGCAAGGTATAATCGCGCTGTCTTGCTTCATTACCTAGCGTCAATCCTGATATTGAGCCTTTGGGTAGGAGCCGCTTGCATGGCTGCGCTTGAGATCCACCAGATTCCCGGCCAGGCCCAGCTTGGCACGGTCGAGGTCCATGGAGTCGCTGCCGGGGATTTCGATCCCAGGCTGTGGCAGAAGGGCACGCTCAACTTCGTCCCCGACGTCCGTTCGCCCATTATCGAGCCGCGCAAGTCTGGAGTCTTCCGCAACATCTACGCTCCCTCGGCGGTCCAGACGGAAGACGGTTGGCGGCTTTTCTATGGCGCGTGGGATGGAGTTCCTACCGGCAACGACCGCATTTATTCGGTGACCACCCACGACTTCATTGACTTCGACAATCATCAGATCGTGATCGAGCACGGCGATTTCATCCACTGCTGCAACGTCAACGCAAACCGCCTTCCCAACGGCGAATGGCAACTGGTCTGCACCGTATATCCCGACTCCCGAGGTAAGAACAAGCCGGCCGTCTTTACCAGCCCCGACGGCAGATATTGGAATGGCCGGAAAGCTCCCTATCCGGCAAAGCATGAAGACATCATTTCGATGGAGGGCTATGACAAATACCTCGACGCCGACATCAACGGCATGAACGTCCTCCTCCCCGAGAATGATGCCTTCCGCCTCTACTTCAACAACTTCCACGACTTCGGCCGGGTCTATCGGGCGACTTCCAACGACGGCAAGCACTTCAGCTTTGAGAGGCCGGTGCTGGAGATCGGAGCGGTCGTCAATGATGTGAAGAAGCTCCGAGTGAAGGGGCAGGGCATCTACTACCTCATGGGCCTCCACATGAATACCCAGAGGCTCTGGTACAGCCTTTCGCTGGACGGGATGCATTTTCAGCCTGCCAGGGAGCTTGCGGCCAACCTTGGTGATGCCGATAAGTACATCGTCGCCATCGGTTGGGTAGTCCACGACGAGCGAGTGCTGGGGTTCATCTATGGGGCTGGGGAAGTCCCTGAGCTGAATCGAAATCGGCTGTTCGCTCGATGGCTTCAAAAGAAAGTTGTCCTGATTGCCGAAGACGGCACTCGCTATGAGGGGACCGCCGCCCTCGGTCCTGACCGGCAGATTATCAAGGTGCCGAGAGACAGGCAGATCAAGGGTACTCTCACTGTCTACGCCGAAGACGGCTCGACCGAACTGATGAAATGCGATGGCACTCTTACGTCCGGGTCAGTACACAAGCTATCGTCCAGATAGCGGTAACCTGTATATTTGCCGGTTTTTCGCCAAACCATTGACATAGCGTCGAATTGCCATTATAATCGGGTTAGACTGATTGGGAGGGCGCAGACTCTCCAATAGATACTCCTGCTTACAGCATTACGATTCGCATTCTTAGCCGGGGAGGGCTAATAACCTAAGCATGGGCTGATACTTTTGACGGTTTTTTGTCAAGAGGCGTTTAGATCTACGTGCGAATATGGTATTACCCATCAAGCGAGCAATAGTCGGTCTGGCAATATTGCCGGTTATTGTGCAATCTGTCGGTATGGCACAGATATTGCGGCAAGCAAGTAATGAAAGCGAAAGCCCTTATACCGATTGAGGTCTTAGATTTTTCACTTTCACGCTGGGAGCCAGATTCGAGCCCCCAGAAAATAATTGTCCTTACGGAAGGAGGTGAACGC
>JAFGIT010000378.1 GCA_016929465.1 Candidatus Coatesiibacteriota bacterium
AGGATATCGAGCTGCCCGTTCAGCAGCTGGGTGAGATTTGTGTCGAGCTGCGTCGCAATCGCATCAACATCCCCCACGAGTGAGACTTGCCCATCCACGAGCCCAGCCACGCCGCCAATGAGTTCGACTTGTCCCGTCAGGAGCTCAGCCTGTCCCGTCAGGAGCTCAGCGAAATTGCCATCAAAGGCGATAGTCAAAGTGGCCAGGGATGCGTTCAGGAGACCGAGTAGTTCGGACACGCTATCCTGTCCATCTACCAGGCCAGCTATGCCACCCGAGAGCTCCGTCTGGCCGATCAATAGCTCCGCGAAATTCGTGTCGAGCTTGGTCCCCACACCGAGGAATTGTGCCACGAGATCGCTGCCTATCGTGCTCATCGAAGCGCCGATGATCCCGAGTTTCCCCTCTATTTCGCTGGATTCATCCAGTATCTCGGTCTGCCCATCCAGAAGGCCGGCGAGACCGTCTGCCAGTTCGGTGTGGCCCACGAGCAACTCAGCCATGTCGTCTTTGAGCCCAGTCAGATTGGCGAGTACGTCCACTTGGCCGGCGATGAGCTCGGCCTGACCCTCGACCAATGCTACATGGCCCTCGACCAATGCCACGTGACCTTCAACCAGAGATGCCTGGCCTTCCAGCAGCGTGACGAAGTTCGTGTCGAGTTTCCCTTCGATTACTGTAAGGTCGATACCCTCGATTATCGGCCCGAGATCGTCCAACTTCTTCTCGATAGCAGCGAGATCCATGTTGTCGATTCTTGGCCCCATCATATCGAGCTTCGCCTCAATTGCCTTGAGGGCGTCCGATGCCCCTCCCGTGCTCTTCAGCACGGTGATCTTCCATATAAGCAGGTCGTATTGTGTGGTCAGGGCGATTGTGTTCACGCCCTCGACCGTTCTCAACGCTCCAGATTCGAAGGCCTGCCCTGGTCCCGAGAAGATGTCGAGTTCCGACACGTTCCCATTGACCGTGAGCTTCTCATCCCCACTCGGGCCGCTGAAGCCATCTCCGAACAGCAGCAACTCCGCGTCGCCGGCACCGATATTCGGGATCTCGACGACTGACGTGTTTGGGTTGAGAGTAAACTCGGGCATGAGAATCTCTTCGCCCATCACTATCGAGATGAGTATCGGAGCTATATCTTGATGTTCATAGACGACAATCAGAAAGGCGCTCGTGTGGATCGTGGGCCCGCTGAGGCTGAACTGATATAAACCGTTGCCTGAAATGAGGTTGGTGACGTCCCAGGCGTAGCCCGTGCAGAAGTATTGTTCCTCCCCGAAGTAGAATTCATCTTCGTAGTCTGCGACGCTTCTCCATGGGAGCTCATTCTGATTGAGGGTCCCGCCTGCGCCCTGGTAAGTCTCGCTTATCTCTACCCCATTGAGATACAGAAAGGCCTTCTCAATGCCTGATCCGGATGGGATTCCGGAAATTGTGAATGCACCCTCCAGGTTGCCCGTTGTGGGGTAATTTGGAATGGTAGAGTAGGCCACCCCATATTGCCCATATTCCTGGAATACAAGGTCGTCGGGCGGGTGGTCCCCGGTCGGGCCCGCTAGCACGATTGCGGGGAGAATCAGCAGTGCAATAATCGTTGTGATCAATAATCCCTTGGTCATGGTTTCCTCCCTTATAGTGATTCGATTTGATGGCCTATGGTCGATAGAAAAGTCACTGCCGAGTGATTTTTGATTGCGGCATCACCTCCTACTGCAGAAGAAATTACCGATACGGACAGTTGCAGGCTATGCAAGTCTTAGCCCTCTGGCAGATGGGCCAGGCAGGGCGTATTGGCGAAAATCCTCTCTAGCTGCTAAATAATCTCCTTGCAGCTGCGATGCCCTTGCTGTTCCGCAGGATAATCTGCGACGCAAGTCCACTACGCCTGAATAACTTCCCAACACGCTATGCAAGCACAAATGGGCAGTTATGTAAATAGCTTTTCGATCCCATGATGGGAAAATCTAAGGGCTTTCTTCTGACCGACGCCGATTTAGCTGCCAGAGGAGAATCTGGCTAATAGGTCGGATTTTTCGTAGTAGGGGCAGGGCTTGGGGGCTGTAACATAGTCGGATTTTGCGTCGTGTAGGGACGGCGGCTTGTCTCCGCCCTTCTATATATTTCGGCAGACACAAGGCCTGCCCCTGCGTGTAGTATGCACCGCGTTCGTAGTTGATCTACATTTGAGAAAAATAGTGTGCGAGGTTGTATTCGTAATCTCCTGATGATAATATCCGAGATAAGAACATGATTGACTCGATGACCGGAGTGTGCTCAAATGGGGATAATCTACCATTATGGTAGATGTTACTTTGCTGGACCTTGGGCTAGTTGAATGGATAGCCTATTGCTTTAGAGGGAGGTTCCGCCTTGAAGCTGCGAGATAGCATCGCCGTCCTAGTTCTCGCGTCTTGTATCGCCCTATGGATGCTCGAGTCTGTGGTGGAGCACTTTATATTCGACCAAGGCCCGTTCCTGAGGGGCCTGCTGGGCAACATATCTGGCCACGAGCTGTGGATGCGGCTCCTGACAATGGCGGTCGTTATTTTGTTCGGAGTCGCAGTATCGATCTCCACAAAGCGGCTCAGAGAAACGCAAGACAGAGTCAACCATCTGAACCTGATCCTGAGGTCGATCAGGAACGTTGCCCAGTTGATTGCGCATGAAAACGACCTCGACAAGTTGATCGGGCGAGCCTGCGAGAGCCTCACTGAGAACCGTGGTTACCACCACGCCTGGATAGTCCTGCTCGATGAGTCGAAGCGGGTCGTGGGAACAGCGGAGTCTGGGCTTGGCGGAGGTTTTGCGCCCATCCTCGACATCTTCGAGCGAGGAGGATTCCCTAATTGCAGCCGGGCAGTCCTCGATCACGGAGGGACCGCGGTCATCGGTGATGTGACCGGCGAATGCGGGGACTGCCCACTCTCCGGGGAGTACGCCGCACATGGGGCATTCATCAGCCGGCTCGAATATGGGCAGAGAGACTATGGATTGATCGGCGTGTCGATCCCCTCTCAAATGACTTCTGATGATGAAGAGCGTGCGCTGTTTGAGGAACTGGCAGGAGATCTGAGTTTCGCGCTTCATGGAATCGAGGCTCAGCAGAAGAGAACTGCCGCTGAAGAGGAGTTGCGGGCAAGCGAGACGAGGTACAGGTTGATGTTCGAGAACATGGGAAGCGGCTCAGCGATCTTTGGCGCAGTCGAAGAAGATGGGGAAATCGACTTTGTCCTCAAGGACATCAATCCCGCCGGTCAAAAGATAGACAAAGCAATGAAAGACGATATCGTCGGAAAAAAAGTGACAGAGTGCTTCCCCAGTATTAGGACCTTCGGGCTCTTCGAGGTACTGCTGAGAGTCAATGAGACTGGCAAAGCGGAAAGGCATCCCACTTCATTTTATGCAGACAACAGGATCGCCGGTTGGCGAGACAATTATGTTTACAGGCTCCCGTCGGGCGACATCGTGACCATATATGAGGATGTGACAGAGCAGAAAAAAGCAGAGAAAGCCCTTGTCGAGGCCTCCAACATCATTGATAAAAGCCCCGCTGTTGCGTTCCTTTGGCGCAATGAACAGGGCTGGCCGGTTGAGTTTGTCTCGAAGAACGTAGAGGATCTCTTCGGTTACACTTCCGAGGATTTTTCCAGCGGCGCGGTCGCCTATGGCAATTGCATTCATCCAGATGATCTGAAGAGAGTCTCTGATGAAGTTGATCGGTTCAGCGGGAAAACTGATGCGACCGGTTTCAAGCATCAGCCCTATAGGATAGTGAAAAAAGACGGAGAGATCAGATGGGTCGATGATGACACTGAGATGCGAAGGGACGCCGATGGGCATGTCACCCACTATCAGGGGATCGTTCGAGATATTACAGAGCGGATGCGAGTTGAGGCCGAACTCGACAGGCACCGCACTCATCTGGAGGAGCTAGTCATGGAAAGAACCCGCGAGCTGGAAGAGACACAGAATCGGCTCGTGCGGCAGGAGAAGCTGGCAGTCCTCGGGAAACTTGCCGGCGGCCTGGGACATGAGCTGAGAAATCCGCTGGGTGCTATAAAAAATGCCGGCTATTTTCTTGACATGGCTATTGAAGCGAAGGAGCCCGAGATAAAGGAGGCTCTCCAGATACTCCAAAAGGAGACGATTAGATGCGAGGGCATAGTCAGCAGTCTCCTTGACTTCACACGCCCAAGGGCCCCGGCACCAAGGGATGTCAAAATAAAGGACCTAATGGAGCTCTGCCTTTCAGGGCTCCACATTCCTCAAAATGTGAAGATCGAGACATCTGCCATTGAGAGCGAGAAGCAGGTTCTGGCGGACCCGGATCAACTCGTAATGGTGCTCAGAAACCTCATACTGAACTCCATCCAGGCTATGGAAGGAGTAGGAGGTCAGATTACTGTATCTTCGGGTGTCTCGCACGAAGGCTACATGGATATCTCAGTCACCGATACAGGCCGAGGTATGAGCAAGGACGATGCGATGAGAGCATTCGAACCCCTGTTTACTACAAAATCCAGGGGGATAGGATTGGGTTTAGCCATATCTCGGCACATAGTTGAGACTCATGGCGGTTCATTGAGCGTGGAAAGCGAATTGGGCAAAGGAAGTACTTTCATGATCAGGATTCCGTCTGGGGTAGATAAATGAAGATACTGGTCGTTGACGATGATGAGAGCTTCCGCAGGAGTCTGGTGCTTATTCTGGAG
>JAFGIT010000379.1 GCA_016929465.1 Candidatus Coatesiibacteriota bacterium
AGCCAATGCCCCAGCGGGGCATCGTATGATTAGCCGTGGAGTGCAGGCCGAAGGCCAAACCCAGGGACTCGGGGAAGCCAAAACAAAACATCCTCCCCTCGTCAATCGCTCCGCGATTGACGAGGGGAGGAGGTAGAGGCCGTCGAGGGCTCGATACCCCACGTTGACACGTGGGGCTATTCACGTGTCGCCCTAAAGGGCTGCGTTGTATCCATCGTGCTCATCGACGATAATCGAACTCTGGCATCAACCTACAATCTGAGGTCAAATCCGCGTCCAGCAATAACGAGATTGAGGCATAAGATCTCCATGAGCATTGGCGATGGGAAGATGCTCCTTGGGAGGATATCTGGCGAACATGCAGGCGGGGTAACGGCATTGGGCCGCCGCGATTTATACGGCGGCCCAACACCGGATAGATTTATTTCTCTCTGATCGACCGTTACGGGAAGATGCGTCTTTGCTGGATGGCCCTCGCGACCCTTCGGAGAGCGATCGTATATGCAGCTGCTCTCATGGATATCTTATCCTTCTCGGCATGCTCCCAGACATGCTCGAACGCCTCGTTCATCAGACGCTCCAATTGTTGATTGATCTGGTCTTCATTCCAGAAGAACACCTGAATATCCTGCACCCACTCGAAGTAGGAGACGATGACGCCTCCGCTGTTCGCAAGGATGTCGGGAACGATTATCGCTCCCTTATCATGAAGAATGTCCTCTCCATCCTTGCTGACGGGGCCATTGGCGCCGGATACGATGAACTTCGCCCTGACATCCTGGGCATTCCTCTTGACTATCTGCCGCTCCATCGCGCATGGAAGCAAAGCATCGACATCGAGAGTTAGCAGTTCTTCGTTGGATATTCTGCTGACACCATCAGCTTCATAGCCTTCGAGTATTTTAAATGGATGTCTATTCGCGTGCTCGATCATCTCCGCGACATTCAGGCCCTTCGGATTGTAGTATCCACCGGTGACATCGCTTACCGCGACGATTTTGCACCCCTTCTTTGCAAGAAGGTCAGCCGCAACCGAGCCGACATTTCCAAAGCCCTGGACAGCTATCGTTGTGGAGGCGACATCCCTTCTGAATTTCTTGAGAAGCCCCAATGTGCAGATCATCACGCCGCGGCCAGTTGCTTCGCGTCGGCCCAATGAGCCACCGAGGCTGATGGGTTTGCCGGTGAACATATCCAAAACGGTCTGTCCCTGGAGCATGCTCACCGTGTCCATCATCCATCCCATCGTATCCTCGTTGGTGTTGATATCAGGCGCCGGGATGTCCTTCCGGGGACCAATGATCGGGAGGATCATAACGGTATAACGTCTTGTAAGACGCACGAGCTCTCTCTCGGACAGCTTGGTTGGGTCAACTTTGACGCCGCCCTTGGCGCCGCCGTATGGGATATTCACCAGAGCGCATTTCCAGGTCATGAGCGTCGCAAGGGCCTTGACCTCATCGAGATTGACATCCTGATGATATCTAATACCGCCCTTGCAGGGGCCTCTCGAGCTGGAATGCTGAATGCGATATCCAGTAAACATCTCCAAATGGCCGTCGTCCATTCGCACGGGCACGGATACCGTCAATTCTCGCTCTGGCTGCCTCATCAAGACGCGGCAGTCATGGTCCAGGTGGATCTTCTCGGCTGCCTCGTCAAAATGCTCCAACACAATTTCATAAAAGGTTTTGGACATTTAATCCTCCACACTACTCATTACACCATCTGATATGCAAACGGCGTGAGATTATTAGATTAACAGAAACTCAAAACTCGCAGCTATTTTCGACCTAACAAGCACATTTCGGTTCATTGTCTAGCGAGGCTAATCCATGCTATTCAGTTGACGCCCATCACTAAACAAGTGTATCTCGAAAAAGTCTAGTTGGTAATGCTATAGTCGGAATATGCAATAGTCGGTTGACTCATGTAAAGGCCAATTAGGCGGGTGTGGTCTGAACCGACTGATATATGATAACGTTGCCATTTATGATATAGAGCTGCTATATTATATAATGAATCAGCGACTGGGCGATGTTCTGCTGTTGGCGGGGTATCTGGGGCAAGGCTCATCGATAGGTCCGGTCCGCATCCTTTGGGCGATTCGCATCAATTGAGAGCAAAATGGATAATGCTTGAACAGCTGAGGAAGAATGTATATACAGGATAACCTACCACACTGAGAATGAATTAATGATCGATTAAGGGAGTCGAGAATGACCAAACTCAAAGTCGAAGATTTGAAGAGGGTAAAGGATGAAGCCAAGCGGACCGTTCTCCTTAGAGAAGGAACCGCGAGGGCCAAAGTAACCGTCTATATGGGCACTTGCGGAATCACCGCAGGAGCACGGGAGATCATGGCGGAGTTCCTCAAACTGATTGAGGAGCGGAATGTCGATGACGTGATCGTAACCTCGACTGCTTGCGCCGGCCTCTGCAGCAAAGAGCCGATGATTATAGTCGAATATCGCTTCAAGCCCCCAATTAAATACATCGAGCTCACGCGCGAGAAGGTCCGGGAGATATTCGACAGCCACGTGATGAAGGGCGAACCAGTGCCGAAGTACGCACTGGGCGTCGGCTCCGAGTCGATGGTCTGATTCCCGACCTGACAAGCATCGAATGCAATCATCATTAGTAAGAGGAAAGGGACATTGAAAGCTCAACGAACACATATTCTTGTTTGCACCGGGACAGGCTGCGTGTCGGCCGGCGCTTTCGAAATAATGGAGGCGTTCAAGAAAGAGATCGAGAAGCGAGGGCTTCAGAACGAGATCGAGGTTGTTCCAACAGGCTGTAATGGTTTCTGTGAGAATGGCCCTCTCGCTATATTCGAGCCAGATGGGACCTTCTATCAGCGCTTGAAGATACAGGACATTCCATTCTTGGTCGAGGAGCACTGCCTCAAAGGGCGTCCGGTACCGTCATTGATGCACACTCCGCCGAAGGAGAAATCGCCTATCCCAGCGATGAAGGACATCGAGTTCTTCAAACATCAGAGGCTGGTGGCGCTACGCAACAGGGGCAGGATCAATCCAGAGAGACTGACGGATTACATCGCCTTCGATGGTTACATGGGTCTTGCCAAGGCTTTGACCGAGATGACCCAGGAGCAGCTCCTCGACGAAATCGAGAAGTCCGGGCTCAGGGGTAGGGGCGGCGCAGGCTTCCCAACCGGAAAGAAGTGGCGAACATGCAGCATACAGCCCGCCTCCCCGAAATACTTAATCTGCAACGCGGACGAAGGCGATCCGGGCGCGTTCATGGACCGAAGCGTGCTCGAGGCCGATCCCCACGCGATAATCGAGGGCATGGCAATCGGAGCCAAGGCCATCGGCGCGGAGAGTGGGTTCATCTACGTGAGAACGGAATACCCCCTCGCCGTTGAGCGCATGAAGAAGGCAATAGCTCAAGCAAAAGAAGCCGGCCTACTGGGAGATGATATCCTGGGGACCGGCTTTTCTTTTAACCTCAATATCGTAAGAGGCGCGGGCGCCTTCGTCTGCGGTGAGGAATCAGCCTTGATGCGATCGATCGAGGGAAAGGTCGGAAGGCCGAGACAACGTCCTCCGTTCCCGGCACAGAGAGGCCTTTGGGGCAAGCCAACCAACATCAACAACGTTGAGACCTGGGTCAATGTCCCCCAGATCATTCTCAACGGGAGCGAATGGTTCTCGAGCATCGGGACGGAGACCAGCAAAGGAACGAAGATATTCTCCCTCGTAGGGAAGATAAACAACACCGGTCTCGTCGAGGTACCGATGGGCATCAAGCTGAAGGAGATCGTCTTCGGCATCGGTGGCGGCATTCTGAATGGCCGCAAATTCAAGGCGGTGCAGACCGGCGG